>NZ_JAUBOJ010000149.1:0-15539 GCF_036700185.1 Microcoleus sp. BM001215392
TCCCGCCCGTCCTTGATAGACGGGCGGGACGCCCATCCCACAATAAGAGAGTGTAAATTATTTAATTCTCATTCCTACTAAAAGCGAATTATTCCTACCTCGATCGCCCCAGCGCGCTCTCAAATTTCAACTCAACCCCGCATCAGCGGGTACTGTGTCCGCGACGCTGATGAGTGAGTGAATCCTCCCCCAAATTTAGACTCCTGTTGCTACTCCGGTGATTCATCTGCCCTTGTAAATCGAAAAATGGAAAATCGAAAAATGGAAAATCGACTGATTGATTATGCAAATTGAATGGCAAACTGCCAAAACCTACGAAGACATTCTGTATCAAAAAAGTGGCGGCACCGCCAAAATCACCATCAATCGACCTGAGAAACGGAACGCTTTCCGCCCCAAAACCGTGCAGGAACTGTGCGATGCCTTTACTGATGCCCGCGAAGATACAAAAATCGGTGTTGTCCTCTTCACTGGTGCGGGGCCTCATACAGACGGCAAATACGCTTTTTGTGCTGGCGGCGATCAAAGTGTGCGGGGTACTGCCGGATATGTAGACGAAGGTGGCATACCCCGGTTGAACGTACTCGACTTGCAGAAATTGATTCGATCGATGCCCAAAGTTGTGATTGCTTTAGTTGCAGGCTATGCGATCGGCGGCGGTCACGTTTTACACTTAATTTGCGACTTGACGATCGCGGCTGACAATGCTATTTTCGGACAAACCGGGCCCAAAGTGGGCAGTTTCGACGGTGGTTTCGGAGCCAGCTATCTCGCCAGAGCAGTCGGCCAGAAGAAAGCCCGAGAAATTTGGTTTTTGTGCCGGCAGTACAGCGCGCAGCAAGCTCTCGAAATGGGTTTAGTTAACTGCGTCGTGCCCGTCGAACAACTCGAAAAAGAAGGGATGCAGTGGGCGAGCGAAATTCTTTCAAAAAGTCCGATCGCGATTCGGTGTTTAAAATCGGCTTTTAATGCCGACTGCGACGGTCAAGCCGGTCTGCAAGAACTGGCTGGAAATGCCACTTTGCTGTACTATATGACCCAAGAAGGCGCCGAAGGCAAACAAGCCTTTTTGGAAAAACGGGAACCAGATTTCAGTCAATATCCTTGGCTGCCATAGCTGGACAGAAACATCTGTTTTTTTTTGAGGCGATCGTTGATAGCAAAGCAGGTACTAATTTCTAGGAGTTGGTAAAGCCGAATTCAGGCGATCGTCCAAAATAGGAGAGCCGTCAGTAAACTTGGGTTAATTTGTCCTGCTGCGGACTAAACCGAGAGTGCTGCTGCGGATTTTTCGGTTAATGTTGTGCCTGTTAACTGGCAGGCATTGCGATCGGAAACAGCAGAGACGGCAGCCTCCTGCAAAGTCACAGCCTGTTCTTGCCACAGTTCAATTTCTGCTATATTTTCCCAAGACGGCCCAAAAGGCGCAACTGCTAAAGAACAAGCCTTCCACTGACTTTGAACAGGCACGCTCAGCAAGGCGCAAATTCCCCCGCGTCTCCCCTCCGGGGTATAGTGGCGGCAGTGACGACAAGCGGAAGTTAAGGAGGTTTTCATAAAAGTTCTTAGGGAAATCATTTTCATCTCTAATTCTCCTGTGTAGAGCTTGCAGGTTCTAGAGCATCCCAGCCTTTATCCTGTCTGGGTTATAGCGATCCCCAGCACATAATTAAATTTTATTATTTATTTATAATCTTGTTATATATAGAAACAATGGCCTCAGTCTTTCCTCATTTTGTAGCAAAAAAGACAGGTTAAAAGTTTATAAAAGGTCAGGGATCAAGAAAAAGCACAAACACGGAATGACTGTGAGATGTTTAAATAAATCCTTGCTGAGCGCGGCCAAAAGCTCCTGAGAGTCGGCGCGAGCAACCTGCGGGAGACAGCAACAGTTAAGTTTTTAATTGACAGCCTGCGTGAAGGCACGAGGATTCTTTAAAAATCGAGCCGTTAAGCGAAAGCTGGCCCCCCGAGTTCTCGTTGAAGAAAGCTTGCTGAAGGCACCGGCTTTCTACCCAAATTTCCGATCGAAAGATAGCTGTGGGCGATCGACCGCAACCTCGGGGACAGCAGTTACCTTGACGCTAAGACCAGCTAACCATCAGACAGGCAAGTTTGAAAACTTCTGGTTTATATGAAGCTAAACAGACGGGAATCCCTCGCGCGATGGCGGACTCGTTTTGCACGTGGATGAAAGGCTGGCTCGCCTTCGCGACGATTCCACCATCCACTAACCATCAGTTGCTAGACTCCTTGCGATCGATGGTGGATGAGCAAAATTCCTTGACTTGAATGGCTTTTCTATTAATGTTATCATGGTTCCCTACATCGTGATAAATGTGAGACACAAAGTCGTGTTAACAGCGGTTAAAGTCAGAATCTATCCCAGCAAGGAACAGCAGAGCCATCTAGTGCAAGCATGATTGCTGTGTTCGCTGGGTATGGAATCAGTCGTTGCTTACCATGTCCCAAACCTACAAAGAGACAGCGAAAGGGATCTCTGCTTTCACGATGAAAAAACAGATCGAGCGTCTGGAAGACTTAGTATGAATGGCTCAAAGAGTGTTACTCAAGCGTGCCTTCAGTCTTCGGTATTGAATCTGTCTCAAGCATTTATCAACTTCTTTGATGGTCGAACAGCATATCCAACCCTTAAAAAACGTCACGGAAAACAATCGATTGAGTTCCCACGGAACGTTAAAGTTTTGAGTGATAATAAGATCAAATTTCCGGGTAATCTGGGAGAGTCGTCAAGGCTAAAATTCATCGTAAATGGGTGGGTAGCTTGAGAACTGTTACGGTGTCCAAAACACCTGATGGTCGATACTTCGCCTCCTTGTTAATGGAGGACACTACCGACACGCCCATTACAGTGGAAGACGGGAAAGCTATTGGCATCGATCTGGGATTGCTTAACTGTGTTGTCACGTCTGAGGGTTCCAAATTCCAGAATCCTCGACATCTCAAGAAGCATGAGCGCAATCTAAAACGCAAACAACGTAAATTGTCTCGTAAAAAAGACAAGACTACCAACAAGCGACGTAAGGCTAAATTGGCGGCCGCTAAAATTAACTCTAAAATTGCTAGAGTTCGCGCGGATTTCCGACATAAACTATCCCGCAAGATAGTCGATGAAAACCAAATCATTGTCGGAGAAAATCTGGCAGTAAAAAATATGGTGAAGCACGATCGCCTGGCCCGATCCATCAGCGATGCTGGCTGGGGGATGCTGTGTAGTATGCTCAGGTACAAAGCCGAAGCAGATGGTAAAGTCTACCTAGAAGTCTGTCGATTTTTTCCGTCGTCACACCTTTGTTCTGAAACCTTACTGTCATTGCCTCATATGGATCTATCTGTTCGTGAATTTAACTGTCCCCATTGCGGGAATCGGCACGATAGAGAGATTAATGCGGCAATCAATATCAGAAATGAAGGCTTGCGGATATTGGCGTTGGGAACCAGCGCTACTGCCCGGGCGAGGCAATGTCAGACCAAAGCAGTATGGGCGAAAGTCTACTACTGCCCTTGGCAGTTGCTCTTGAATTGGGAAGCCCGCAGCATATCGGTACTCCGATTGCTGGCGGGTAGTTCACAATCTAAACATTAAAATCAATTCAGAGGCGGTAGGAGTTTTGGTAATGAGTAAGCGTTCTTCGGTGGAATCCCCAAATCATCAATCCTCATCAACCCCAATCAAGCCTGCTTTGCAAGCAGTGCTGGGGTCTATGGATGTCAATCTAGAAGCAGAGCTGACAACCTATAGAAGGCACAGGCGGCGCGCCGAACAGTGGGTGTCGCCATCAGTTCGCGGCGGCAAGCAAACAGCCACAACCGAGCAACAGCAGACCCAAAACCAGCAGGCGACGGTTGCAGAGGCAACTCAGCAGCCGCTGTCGCTGCCCCTATCCATTGCGGGATCTCAGGGCGATGCACCGCTAATAACTACTAGGGGTGGCACAAAATTATCTAGCAGCGGCCCGGCACCCAACAATTATCTCGAATCAAGCGAAAAACTGATCGAAAGTTTGGACGAACCAAAAGCCGAACCAGCAGAAGAACGCAGTTTGGCCGCGAGTCTGTTAACTCCCTTGGGACTGAGTTCGATGCTGCTGTTTCTGATGTCTTGCACAGCCTTGGGTTACGCAGTCATGCACCCGTCTAGTCTGGCTAAAATCGCTGGGCTGAACCGTTTGCTCGATCGCACCGCCCCCTCAAGCAGCGAAAGTCCCACAGCCGCGGCGATCTCAGATACCAGCACCAAAGAACTGCCAAAAGCTCCAAATCTGGCATCCAAAGAATTTGTCGAGTTAGATTTGAGCACTCTCAGCAACGTCAAGCCGACAGCCAGCCCGATTGCTTCCCCGTCGCCGAAAGCATCGATACCGCCTAATCCGGCAGCACCTCCTGCCCCCATTGGGGCTGTGCCGATTCCGACAGAAGACGGGAACCCAGCCAGAGGTAGGGAACAGGGACTCAACAATCTCAGCACGGCTTTGCTTCCCAGTCCCAGCCCCAGCGCCGCCCAGTCTGTCCCGACACTACCAACACTGCCTCCAACGCCCTCAGCCGGGCCTGCGGTAACAGCACCGGCGACAGTATCCCCGGCCGCAACAGCACCGGCGCCCGCCTCCGCCCCGCTAGGAAGGCCGACACGCGCTAGCGACGGTTTCTATTACGTTGTCACCGATTACACCAACGAAAAATCTCTGCAACAAGCCAGAACGGCAGTTCCCGATGCCTACGTGCGGAATTTCTCAAAGGGTGTCAAGATCCAAATGGGGGCTTTGAACGATGCTGGCTCAGCAGAACGTTTGGCAAAGGAACTCCAAGCAAAAGGGGTGAAGCCGCAATATTATCAGCCATAAACTAGGTAAAGCGTGAAAAACTTTAACTAAATTGTTAGACAAAGCTAAACCGTACTGGATGTTTTGTCTAACACTAAATCTGTTTTTGAATTGTCAGCAGTCAGCAGTCAGCAGTCAGCAGTCAGCAGTCAGTGGTCAGCAGTCAGTGGTCAGCAGTCATAAGGAAGAAGGAAGAAGGAAGAAGGAAGAAGGAAGAAGGAAGAAGGAAGAAGGAAGTTCGGCAACGAGCAATGTGCGGGAGTTAAGGGATGTAACGGATAGAATTCCGGATTACCCATCATTGATTACCGATTACCCATCAGTTCTGCCGTCATTAGGAAGAAGGAATTCGTCAAGCGTGAAGTCGGAAGAAGGAAGAAGGAAGAAAGAAGAAGGAAGAAAAAATACACAGCAAGCTTTGTAGCTAGCAGTGTTTGAGGCTGAATTAGGTGTATTTACTTGCAGTTGCAAGAAGAATGCAAATGTATGCTGGTACTCAGAACCATGAGATCGATCGTTTATTCCCAATGCTTCAATGCTTCAATTCGGCAATTTTCCAATCAAAAATCGTATCGCTTTCGGGTTCTAAATGTAAAATTTAATAAAATGGGGACTTAGGTAAAATGGGATTATTCGATCGCCTGTGGCGAGTGATTCGAGCCAATATAAACAGTTTGGTCGGGGCGTCCGAAGATCCAGAAAAAATTCTGGAACAGGCTGTAATGGATATGCAGGAAGATTTAATCCAGCTTAGACAAGCGGTGGCCGGGGCGATTGCAGCTCAAAAACGCACCGAACGCCAGTCCTCTCAAGCTGAGTCTACAGCGGCAGAATGGTACCAGCGGGCGCAGCTAGCTTTGCAAAAAGGTGAGGAAAATTTGGCGCGGGAAGCCCTGACGCGAAAAAAATCCTATCAAGAAACGGCAACGGCGATGCAAGCGAGTCTCGGACAGCAAAATGCTGTGGTGACTCAACTTAAAGAAAATATGCGATCGCTCGAAAGTAAAATTTCTGAGGCAAAATCAAAAAAAGATATGTATATTGCCCGAGCTCGATCGGCAAAAGCATCGGAAAGACTGCAAGAAATGATGGGAAATCTCAGTACCGGCAGCGCTTTGAACGCGTTTGAACGGATGGAAGAGAAAGTCATGCAGCTAGAAGCTCGCTCCGAAGCAATTGCAGAACTCGGAACTAACGATTTAGAAAAGAAGTTTCTGTCTCTCGAAAGTGCCGGCGATGTCGATGCCGAGTTGAAGGCGATGAAAGCACAAATGCTTCCAGGTCAGAATCATACGCCCAAATTGCCCTCCGGCGAGCCGCCTGCATCCTAAAAGCCACGCGCGCGCAGCAAAATAGTTTGTACTCCTCAAAAACTTGGCAACAGCGCAGCTAGAGATAGCGCGCAACAAAGTGTTGGGGGAATTCCCGGATCGAAGTTAAACTCAATAGATAGGTGCATGAATAAGCTTGCCTGCATCACTGACTCGATCGCTTTAAACTAGATTTATCTGTCTGTAAAAATTGCCAAAAACTAAATCGCCCTAAAAATCCGACCCACTGAGTCTCACAATGGCGGGCTAGCGCTCTCAACCCTGCTGGCCGCTTACCTCGTACACCTCACCCAGGAAATATAGCATTATGGGATTATTTGACCGCATTAGCCGAGTCGTCAGAGCCAATCTTAACGATATGGTCAACAAAGCTGAAGATCCGGAAAAGATTTTAGAACAGTCCGTGACGGATATGCAGGAAGACTTGGTGCAGTTGCGTCAGGCCGTTGCCAGCGCGATCGCTACTCAAAAGCGCACCCAAACTCAGTACAATCAAGCAGAATCCCAGTCTAACCAGTGGCAGCAGCGTGCGGGGCTCGCCCTGCAAAAAGGAGACGAGACTTTGGCGCGGGAAGCGCTGGTGCGCAAAAAGTCTCACGCTGAAACAGCGGCTACGCTCAAAGCCAGTCTGGAACAGCAATCGGGTCAAGTCGAAAGCCTCAAGCGCAACTTGATCGGTTTGGAGAGCAAGATTTCCGAAGCTAAGACGAAGAAGGATATGCTCAAGGCGAGGATTTCCGCGGCTAAAGCTCAGGAACAGCTTAACAATACCATTGGCTCCCTCAATACCGGCAGTTCAATGGCAGCTTTCGATCGCATGGAAGAAAAAGTTTTGCAGATAGAAGCTCGCGCGGGAGCTTCAGCAGAACTGGCTGCGGGCGGTAGCAATTTAGAAGAACAGTTCCGCTTGCTAGAAAGTGGCGGCGATGTTGACGACGAGTTGGCTCAGATGAAGGCTCAACTGGCCGGAGGTTCTGTATCTCAGGGTCAATTGCCGGCAGCGGGTAAAACTGCTACCACTGCTGCCGCTAGCAGCTCGGAGTCGAGTCCGGTGATTGATGCTGAGTTGGAAGAATTGCGATCGCAGCTCAATAAAATGTAATCAGCTCTATCAAAATTCACCTATTTCTCAGATAACCCGCCCAAAAACGGCTACCGTCCCCCGACAGCTTAGGGTCAAATCCCAAAATTTTAGACGGCTGTTCAAGCTCCAAATTCACGGCGCTGCAAGTAAATCTAAAATCGCTCGACGCTCGCGAAGCACTCCGCCGAAAATCTCAAACTTCTTGGCACAGCGAAGCCGAAGAATTTAAAATCGACTGCTAGCTTTGATAAAATGCTCCGCCCACCTACAGCCTGAGCTTGTGGAGGTCGGAGCTTTTTTTATCAACTATTTAACAAAGCACTAACAATACTTTTTGTCAAGTATATTTATGTTGAATTAAACAGTTAAGTCTTAAACAAAAGTGATAAAGTTACTTTAATCTTTGCAATGGCGGCGGTCACGCCCCTCGTAAGTGTAAATAACTATTAAATATTGATAACTTGTCATGCCCCTGCCACATTCCAGAGGGTTTTGTAAAATCAAATTTTTCAGGGTATTAGCGCTTTGTTGTTCAATTGCAGCTATTTGCCCCACATCCCTAGCAACTCCAAGTGCTGGCGAGTCGATGGTTGCTGGCGAGTCAGGTGGCCGATCGCCAATTGTGAAGAATTTACAGTCTCAATTAGGACTTAACCCAGAAACAGCAGACGATCGCGATCGGCTTTTTAGGGATTTATACTCAGATTCAGAACTAGATATACACAGTAAAGAGCAAGAAAACAACATCCGGGAATTGGCGGCTCTTGCCCAAAGTCAGACCCCAGAAACTCTCGCCGGGTTGCCGAACCGAGGAGACAACAGACAAGAAATTCCGATTCCCAACCTGTTGCGGCAAACTCTGCCTCTGGCGAGAAAACCAGCGCCACCAGTGCCCCTGACTCCTAAAAAACAACCTGTACCGCCTGCTGCGGCCCGGGGACAGCGTGAAAAATTAACCAACATTCCGGGTAGAATCACAGTCGATCGATTTGAAGTAGCCGGCAGCACCATCTTTAGCAAAGGGCGACTTAATTCTAACTGCGCCAGCAGCCGATTAGCCACTTCCACGCCAGGCCCGCTGAACGAACAGCGATCGTTAGAAGCTCTGCAACTGCTGCAATTTAGCAGCCAATTTGAAAATATTTCAGCAGAATTGCCAGCGGGTTCTCCAGGGCGTTTGAATTTGCTGCTAGCCCGAGTTAGAGAAGCAAAAACTTTCCATGCTGGGATTTTTACTGACAATTCTATCTCTTCGAGCATCCGGAGTTGGTGGCGCGGTGCCGAAGTCCGCGAGGCTAATTTGTCAGGTTTGGGAGATACTGCGAGTTGGATTTATGCAAATATTCAAAGCAGCAATACTTTAGATTTTAATTACACGCTCCCGGTAAATTCGCGCCACGGTAATGTGAGTTTTCATTCCGATCGGAGCAAAAACAATCTTGTTGAGCCAGCCTTGGAAATTTTAGATATTGAGGCGTCAAGTCGCACTGACGATTCGAGTTACCGCCAGCGGGTGCAAACTCCCACAACAGAAATCGCCGTCGGTATCGGTGCTGGGAGGAGAGAAACCGATACATCTTTGCTGGGAGTGGATTTTGTGCTGTCGCCCCGGGTTAAGGCTCGGAGTCAATTGCTGTACCTGCGGTTGTTTGCTCCCTAGGGGCTGGTAGTTGGGCGATCGGATGTGCAGTTGGCAATGGCTGAGCTGTTGTCGATCGAACAATTTGGTTTGGGCGGCTCGGAGATAGTGCGGGGCTACCGTCATAATTGTTTGGTGGCCGAAACCCAGTTGCGGTATCCGATGTTTTACATCGGCGACAAAAAAGGTGTTTTGCAGGTGACGGCGTTTGTGGATTTTGGCAATGTTGGGAATAATGGCCCAACGGTGGCTCTGCAACCGAATAGTTTGCTGTCACAGGGATTGGGCCTGCGGTGACAGTACGGCGAGAGCTTGAATGCTCGGTTCGGCTAGGGCATTCCTGTGATTGGGATGAAGTCGGGCGAGAGTTGGCAAGAACGCGGGGTGTATTTTTCAGTAGAATTCAAGCCTTTTTAGGAAAGCAGCCGTTTTACTGTTGACCCAAGCGAGCAATTCCGCTATATAGTAATAAGTATCATTTGGCACTCGTCTGTAGCTGCCAATAGTGCATTTTACTGATAATTTTTACATTAAACTATGTCTAAGGTACGGTTGCTGCTGTTAAGTTCTTTTGCTTCCGGTTTTGGGTGTTGCTCAATCATTTTGGCAATATTTACCATGACTTCCGGGCTGTCGTTTACGTCTTTTTTTACCTTTGTGTTAACTTTGGTATTTTTTGCAATTAATCTAATTTTTGCTTTGCATTATTATACATCAATTTCCAAACAGTTGAGTGTCAGAGGCAAAAGAAAAGCGAGAATTTGAGGTTTTATGAAGAAGGATATTGAACAAGAAATGGAATACGAATTACTTGCTGAGTATGACTTTGCTCGGATGAAAGCAGGTGTTATAGGCAAGTATATTGAGCGATATCGTGCAGGGACAAACTTGGTGATTTTAGACCCCGATATTGCCCAAGCTTTTCCTAATGATGCAGCGCCGTGAATGACGCATTGAGGATGTTAATCAAAATTGCACAGCGCCAGCAGTCAAATACTGCGGTTCAGGGAAGCCACGAACGATCTCTACTTTGATAACGCGATGTCAGGAAATTGTGCGATCGCCCATATTATTTCCCGAAAAAGCGATCGCCTCTGGGTTGAGACAATTATCTAGCTGTCAGCCATAATTATTTAAAGTCTAATTATTTACGAGGTGCGATCGTGGTCATTGCTCAAACCAACCCGCCAAATCTGACCGATGCAACAAAGACTCGCTTCACTCCAGATGAATACCGGGCGATCGAGGAAACCGCCGAAGAACGTCACGAATATTGTAACGGAGAGATTATTACTATGTCAGGAGGTTCCCCCGCTCACAGCCGTATTACCGTAGACATTACGACTTTTCTTAACATGGCTGTGCGAGACACAAATTTTCAAATCTATAACGGCGATCTACGAATTTGGATTCCTAGTTTCAATCACGGAACTTATCCCGATGTTACGGTAATTGATGGCGAACCAGAGTTCAATGGATCTCGCACGGATGAAATTATCAATCCTTTACTGGTTGTCGAGGTTCTTTCGCCCTCTACGGAAGCCTACGATCGAGGTGAAAAGTTCCGAAAATATCGCTCTCTTGCTAGTTTTTGTGAATATCTGCTGGTGAGTCAAACTGAACCATATATTGAGCAATATCACAACCTCGATCGCCAAAGTAGCGATCGCTGGCAATGGCAAGTATACGATGGGATCGATCGGGCGATCGAGCTGCACAGCTTGAATATACAGCTTCCGTTGGCTGAAGTCTACCGCCGGATTAGTCTTTAAGGGCGATCGGGTGACACTTATCATCAAAGTTAACGATGCTTGTGGTTCGCTCTTCTCAATGTATACAACAATTGCATAAAAGCATTCACCGCATCATATTCATCGGCTCTTCGCAAAACTCGATCGCAAATCCAGGACTTGCAAGTAATCAGCTACTAATATAGAGATAACTTCGAGGAGGCTATAAAAATGACAACTATATCCAAAGAACCTAGAGCGATCGTCCGTACAGAAAGAGGACTGGCGATCGCAGGTACGCGCATCACGATCTACGACATCATGGACTATGTGACGGCTCAATATCCGCCCAAGTTTATCAGGGGATTGTTCGATCTGACAGAGGAACAAATTAACGCAGCTTTAGCTTATATTGAGGCAAATCGCGCTGATGTTGAAGCTGAGTATCAAATGGTGCTTAAAGAAGCTGAGGAACTGCGGCTGTACTACGAAGAAAAAAATCGCGATATGATTGCTCGAATTGCCGCTCAGCCACCAAGACCAGGAACGGAAGCTGCATGGGAAAAGCTTCGAGCAGCCAAGGCCAAGTTTAAGTCTCAGGCATGATTTTTTTTGGCGATAGTAATCTCAATAAATTATACTAAAAATGATTGCCAAACTGAATAAATACAGACTTAAAATATTTAAATTGATAATAACTATCTACAATTATTAGAATTGGGAGTTCGAGAGATACTTATTCTCTGACCATAACCAAGGTAAGCAGTGCGGAAGTTTTTAGATTTAAGTATGGCTACAAATTGATTCGCTTTAGAAGGATTATAAAATGAAGCAACTATAATTTTATTGACCGATGGATCGTAGGCAGCATCACAACAGTACAACTGGCGAATTTGTGTGAGATTCGATTCATTATAATCTACATAAACAGGATACCAAGTTCCTGTTCCTCCGGCACTTTTATCTCCACAAAAACTCATCGGAAAATTGAAAGGAGAATAATTTGTTTTATTTTGCTGATAAGTTTGCTGATAACGAGGAGAATTAGTTTGACATTTGCTGAAAATAATTGTCACAAATAAACCAGCGATTATTGAAAAAATCCATCTCCTTTTGTTATGCTTGCCTGCCTGATGTCTTTGCAGAGCTTTCAAAATTCTCCGTTCTAAATCTCTGTTATCACTCATAATTAACTTATTCTTTTTGCTCGTTTAAAGCTGCTTGCACTTTTTGTCGAACTGCTTCAGTTTCCTCTGGTGTAAGTCTTTCTGATGCAGGTTTAACATTAATGCGGGCTGTTTTAATGTGTTCTATTGACCTAAGTAAATCGCTGAGTTCAATCTCCTCTTTTCTTTGACGTGCAACTCTCATAGCTGCATCAATAACAGCATTTTTGATATCACGACCACAAACGTCATCTACTTTTGCAAGTTTCTCTATAGATAGATTTTTGAATCCTGGCAGCTTTTGGGGGAGATGTTTTCGCCAAATTTGCTGGCGACCTTTTTCGTCTGGCATGGGAAATTTTACGTGACGCACCCGTGTTTCAAAGGCTTTATCATAGTTCTCAACTAAATTTGTAGAAAAAATTACAACACCACGAAATCGCTCTAAACAAATTAGCAACTGACTCCGCATAGAATTTATGGCTTGCTCTGAACCTTGATTAACATTAGTGAGTCTTTTTGACAGGAGTGAGTCAGCTTCATCTATAAATAATAAAGCCCCTTCTCGCTCTGCTGCTATAAAAATTGCTTCCACATTTTTTGGTCCTTCGCCGTGATACATACTTTCTATTTGTGCATAACTAGCCACTAAAATCTGGCGATTTATTTTCGAGGCAATTGCGTGTGCAGCTAATGTCTTCCCAGTTCCAGGGAGACCGTGAAAGTTTAGAGCCGTTCGAGGGAAAGGCTCTATTTCCCTAAGACCCCACTCATCGAAAACTTTAGCCTCTAACTCAATTAAGTCAACTGCTAAAAGTAATTCATCCTCTACTTCTTGAGTAATGACTAATTGCTCAAAAGTAAATAAAGGTTGTCCGGCTTTATACTTCTGAGCGCGTTCTTCCGGTGACAGGTCATTGTCAGATTTTTTCTGATTGGTGTCACTGGTATTCGCAGCCAATTTTTCACTATTTTTGTCAATTTCTGATGCAGTACCAATAGTAATCTGGATTTGCTCAATACCAGTTTCATCCAGTAGCTTATTGACTGCATTCAAAAGTCTATTTTGACAAAGACGTGCTGCAACTTCTGGTATTCGATCGGGAATACCATCAACCCAAATAGAGCGACTTTGATTCATATCCTGCTAAATATTATTTGTAGGGACGCAATAACCTTTACTAAACTATTTCCAAAAGGAAATTCCATTTTTGATTGTCGGAGCGACAGAATTAGCTTGAATTACTCTTGCATCATAAATCCTGGAATTTTTAGTATCAAAAATACCTTGAAATATTTTGTAACCACCACTGTCCATAGGTTGGCAAATAACAAAACCAACATATTCTGTTTCTTGAAAAGAACGACGATCGTTCTCAACCAGCAAATAGGCAAAGTTTCTAAACCAGCTCAATATTATCTGAGCAGTTAAATCTGCAAAATAAACTGTTACATAAATACCAGCAGAAACACCAGCAGAAACTGCTGCCCTTAATAAAATAAATAGGGGATCTTTATCTTCAGGAAATTCAGGACTAGCAATTTTTTTGTTCATAGTTTACTTTATTGCCAAAACGCAACTTCCTTTCTTCCATAGCTATGAGCCTGCTTGATTGTCGTATCAACAGAATCAGATCGAATAACTCTTGCATCATAAATTTTTTGATTTTTGTTATCAAAAATACCCTCAACTACGTTGTAATCACCAGTTGCCATTGCTTGTTGAACCGTAAAAGCAACATACTCTCTATTTTGAAAAGAGCGGCGATCGTTTTCAACTAGCAAATAGGCAAACTTTCTAAACCACTCATAGATTATCTGAGCAGTTAAGTTGGCAAAATAAACAGTTGCATAAATACCAGCAGAAACTCCTGCCCATACCGCAGTCCAAATTAATATAGTGAATGGATCCATCTTCTCTTTACTCCACAATGATTAGTTGTTTTGTTCCAAAAATTTCCAACAGTTCATCGTCTAATTGTCTTGCTACTAACTGACGACCATAGGGAACACGATTGGAACTAAGAACTACTTGATTATTTTTGTCCAGAAATACTTGTGCTAACTGATAGCCTTGGGCATGATGTTGACGTAAAATAGCCCCTTTTCGTATTCTAGAATCGTGTGGACGATTGGTTATAAAGTATTCAATTGTGTCTTCATAGGTAATTATTGGTATAACTTGTTGTATTTTTGCAACCTTTTTAATGGTGTCTTCATAGGAGATTATTGGTGTAAGTTCAGGCGTTTTTACAACGTTACGAAACCATTCAACAAACTCTAAGACTATATCTTGAGAAAGTGGAAATTCAGCTCCACGAGATGCTTGAGGCTTCAACTCAATGGCAATTAATTCTCTCTCCCCCAATACTTCAATTAATTTCTTATCTAGTTCTTTGGCAACCAACTGACGACCATAAGGTATTCCATTAGAACGACAAATAAGGTTATTATTTTCGTCTAAAAATACCTGTCCTAAAAATTGCCCTTCGGGATGCTCTTGGCGAATAATTGCTCCTTTTTTTACATTAGGAGTCCCTGGGCGATCGCTCTGGAAATAACTTATAGCCTCGTCAAAGCTTATCTCTTCTAAGACTTTAGGTATCCCCTGAATGTCTGGCGACCATTTATTGAACTCGCCAACTATCCGTTCCACATCCTCGGAAGTGATTTTACGCTCTCCCTGAGAGGTGTTTTTGACAAACCAGTCAAACCATGTCATATGTCCTCCAGAGCATTTGATAACGTATAGATTTTTACTAGATTTTTTGTATCTGTCCTTATTTTATTTTAATATGAAAATTTCTTTTTGCATATTCATAAAAGTGTGATTTAGTGTATAATTATTTTTTATTATTCTATTGTCGATGGCAATAAAAAGTGTTGTTTAGCTGGCAAAATGTTATAAAGTGTGATATAGTGATATTGAAAAATAAACCAACTTTTAGCTATGGATATCGAAGAGGTTTTACAATGGACTGACGAGCAAGTATTTGTGAAAAAGGAAAAACATCTTGATTCATTACAAAGATGTATATTAAAGGAAGTTTGGGAAGGTGAGAGATATCCTAAAATAGCTATAAAGTGCAATCGTAGTGAAGATCATATTAAACAAGTTGCTAGAAAATTATGGAAGATGCTCTCTGAGATTTTGGAAGAAGATATTAAACAATCTAATGTTCGCTCTATTTTAGAAAGCAAAGCAGTATCTAGTATTTACAATTTTGGTAACTCTTCACAGATTGTTAATAGTAAAATTAATAGAACTCATATCAATATTTGTGGAGAAAAATGGCAAGATGCAGAAGAGGCTAAACACCGATCGCCCTCACCCCCTGACTCTCCCCAAAATCAAGCCCGATCGCCCATAATCGATTTAACAGACGCACCCGAATTAACTTACTTTTACGATCGCACTTCAGAACTCTCCACCCTCAAACAATGGATTGTACAAGCCCACACCCGCTTGATTACCATCTACGGCTTAAGCGGAATTGGTAAAAGCGCGATCGCCCTCAAACTCATCGAACAAATTCAGACCGAATTTGATTATATTATTTGGTTAAGCCTCACCAACACTCCCACACTTTCAACCCTCCAAACCGAACTCAAGCAATTTTTTGGGCGATCGCCACAACCCCCATTACCCACAATCATCGATTATTTTCGATCTTCTCGCTGTTTAGTAATCCTTGATGACGTACAGAATATTTTTAAAAGCAGTCAATTAGCAGGTCAATATTTA
>NZ_JAUBOJ010000150.1:0-3268 GCF_036700185.1 Microcoleus sp. BM001215392
GCTTCTTCTAAGCAAGCATTACTTAAGTTAGCGCGACTGAGATTAGCAGTGCTCAAGTTAGAAGAAGCTAGAGCGGCTCCGCTGAGATTGGTTTCTCTCAATTTAGCACCCCTCAAATCAGCGCCACTGAACTCGATACCACTCAAGTCCGTGTTTGCTAGATTGGCATCGACTAAGCTGATTCCCGAGAAATCTCTCTCGCCATCGGCATAGCGTTTGAGCAATTCTTCTTTGTTCATAAATCTCTGAGTAAAGGTCTTTTATGTTTACACTATCCATCGTACTTTATTCATCCAGGCTCGCGCCTCTGCTTGTATTATGCCAATCTTGAAAAGTCTTGCTACAATTATCAAGTTTATACAACAAATTATATTTCATTGGTATCCCAAAAGCCGGACACGGTAATGCTGTTTCCCTCGCTTTTAAGTCAACTTTTAAATTCTGGGATGAATCGGGAAGAGGTGGCGCAAATGATGAATTTATCGACTTGGGAAGTGAGACGATTGGTAGGGGAAAACTTTTGAGCGCACTTACAACAAAAAGGTGCGCAGTGCGCACCCTACTTAACAAAATACAAATAGTCAACAATTAACTCAGGACTAGAAAGGCTTATTGGTAGGTTTAAAACCTTGCTTTTGAAAATAGGTTTTAAAGACCTCGTGAGCAATTGGTGCGGCCGAGACAGCACCAAATCCGCCGCCTTCAACTATAACTGCGATCGCCACTTGCGGTTTGTCAGCGGGAGCAAAGCCCACATACATCGAATTGTCAGGATGACCGGGCATTTCCACAGTCCCTGTCTTACCAGCACTTAAAGGAATAGTACCGTCATTCAGGCCGCGGCCTGTACCTTTTTTCACCACGTCAATCAATCCTTCTTTAATGACCTTTAAAGTAGAAGGTTTAATTCCTGTTGGGATTTTTTTCGTGAGGGGTGTATTGGTTTGAGAAGCCAACAAGTGCGGCTGCACTCGCGAACCGCCGTTAGCAATTGTTGATACCATAACTGCTAATTCTAAGGGAGTACAAAGTACCAAGCCTTGACCGATCGCCATTGTGACGGTATCGCCGACGTACCAATCTTCCTTGTACATTTTCTGTTTCTCTGCTGGTATGGGAACTTGACCGTGATTGGCGCCGTCTATCCCCAAAATATCTAAATTAATCGTGCCGCCAATGCCCATTTTTTTAGCCCATTTCGACATTTGTTCGGGGCCGGCAGCCATGCCTACTTGATAGAAAAACGTATTGCTGCTAAAGGCCAAAGCATCGCGGAAACCGATCGTGCCGTAACCGGCGCCGTGTTCGTTAAAGGAAATTCCGCCGATGTTAATTGAAGAAGATGATACTAAAGTCGAGTCAGGAGAAAACTTGCCCGATTCCATCCCGGCGACAGAGGTGACAATTTTAAAAGTGCTACCGACTGGATAACCTTGAACAGCGCGATTTAAAAATGGTTTTTCTGGCCCTTGCAGTCGATCCCATTCTTTTTGAGTCACCTTGCGGGTGAAAATGTTGGGGTCAAATGTCGGCCAACTAGCCATTGTTAAAAGCGCTCCGGTTTTCACGTCGATCGCGACAACGGCACCCAGGCGATCGCCCAAAGCTTTTTCGGCAGTTTTTTGCATATCTAAATCTAAAGTTAGCTGCACGGGTTTGCCGGGAATAGGATCTTTTACACCTAAATCCTGGATTTCCTCGCCCTTAGCATTCACCTCAATTAAGCGGTTTCCCCAAACGCCTTCTAATGTAGGATTAACTAATTTTTCAACTCCCATCTGACCGACAATCATGCCCATCGGATATGCTGGATTAGCTTTTAATTGATCTAAACTAGCTTCGCCGACGTATCCTAAAAGGTGAGCTGCTAATTGCTGGTTGGGATTGTCTCGGCTCGATTCGGCGCGAATTTCAACTCCCCGCAAAGTATTACTTTGTTCTCCCAAAGCGACGAAAGTAGCGACATCGATATCTTTACTAATTCGCACTGGTAGGGCTGATTTGTAGCCTGCTGTATCGATTTTTTTGACGATTTCGGCGGCGGGAAGTTTGACGATCGGGTCGAGTGTTGCTGCGACTTGTTGCCACTCTTGGGGCGATCGCTCTTTTGGCCACAAATATACCGATCGCGATACGCGGTTCGCCGCCAAAATTTTGCCGTTGCGATCTAAAATTTGACCGCGCGTTGCTGCGACTGAGACAGGGCGAATGCGGTTGTTCTCCGCCCGCTGGCGGTTGTAGGCTCCTTGTACCAGTTGCAGTTCGGCTAGACGAAAGATCGGCATCGCCACCATGGTAGTGACTATCAGCATAAAAACCATCACTTGGAGCGATCGGCTGCGTTGCTGTGCAGGATTGTCCGAGGTATTTTTGTTTAATCGGACTTTAGAGTTAAAAGAAAAATCGCTAGCCATATTAATTAATCTGCTCTTTTATTCAATTAACAGGTAGATACGGTTCCCATCCGGATTATTTAGCAGAGGATACAGCCACTATCACTTCTCACTCTTTAGTGACAGATATAAATTCTGCCGGTTGGTAGACGAATCAGCCGGATATTGCGACTAATATAAGTGTTAAATATGAAGTTTTTATGATGATTCAACTGTTAAGGAGGTACGGGCGCTGTGGAACTGATGGATTTTTTGATTGCTTGGCTGGTGACGGGCAGCAGCTTGCTGCTAATTTCTCAACTGCCGATCGGTGTAGAAATTGATAGCACACCGAAAGCAGTAATCTCCGCTGCGGTTTTGGGAATTTTGAATGTTTTAATTTTGCCAATTCTGAAAGCTGTTTTTTTGGTACCGAATCTGCTGACGCTGGGATTGCTATCCGGGGCGTTTGCTTTTGTAATCAACGTGATTGTTTTTGCTTCGGCTGCGAAGTTGGTTGAAGGATTTCGCTTGCGGATGGGTCTTTGGAGTGCGGTATTGGGGGCGATCGCCTTGGCGGCAGTTAGCAGCTTTATCAATGGCGCGCTTCTGTAAGGATTGCGAATTAAATAATTTACACATATTTGTGGGACGCCCGTCCTACAAGAACAATAAAAATTGTAATTTATTTAATTGTTATTCCTAAACAATTCCCCTAAGGCATCAAAGCAGTTTTAATCACGGAATATTTTTGATTGGTTGGGGATTTTTTTATATTAATACGATATTGAGTTAATTGCTTTTTAGAAAATTGGTTTGTCAGGAATTGAGTCAGAAAATTAAGAAGAAGGACTAAAGTCCTCACTACTAACCTATTTTTTGGGTGAGGAGTTTGG
>NZ_JAUBOJ010000150.1:3368-15526 GCF_036700185.1 Microcoleus sp. BM001215392
TTTGGGTGAGGAGTTTGGTCGGGCAATTTAGAAAGAAGAAGGACTAAAGTCCTCATTACGAACCTATTGTATTTTTCTGGTTCGAGCGAGATAATAATATTACTTCCCGATCGCCGATTGATAGGCTGTCACTTTAAGATCAATTCCAGTGATGTCTGTGCCGACAACTACAGCCGCCGCTCCTAAATCTAATGCTTTTTTTGCCATTGATGGTGCAGCAATTCCGCCTTCGCAGATAACGGGAACCTCAAGCTTTTGTACCATTTTGGCCAGTAAATCAAATCCGGGCGGCGAGAATTGTTTTGTTTGGGGAGTGTAGCCAAAAAGAGTAGTTCCCACAGTATCTGCACCAGCTTGGGCTGCGGCGATCGCAGCTTCTATGCTATCTACATCCGCCATGACTAATTTCCCTAATTCGCTGTGAATTCGATCGATTAACGTTTTTAAGTCTTCGCCGCCAGCAGGGCGGTGTCGCAAAGTCGCGTCAATCGCGATAATATCTGCTCCTGCAAGTGCGATCGCCCGTGCGTCTTCAAACCGAGGAGTAATGTAAATCTCGCATCCTGGCAATTGCTGCTTCCAGATCCCAATTATCGGAGCCGATAGCTGTTGTCGCACCGCCGCAACGTGAGCTGGAGTGTCAATCCGCACCCCCGAGGCTCCTCGATTGATGGCGGTGCGGGCCATTGCTGCAATCACGATCGGATCGTACAGCGGCGAATCAGCAGGTGCTTGACAAGAAACAATTAATCCTGTGGGAATTTGACAGTTAATCATGGGGAATTGGGGTATGGGGTATGGGGTATGGGGTATGGGGAATTGGGCATGGGGAATTGGGCATGGGGCATCGGGCATGGGGCATGGGCCCGCGCAGGGAATTGGGCTTTTTTTGTAATTTATTCCCTGTGTCCTATTGAACTCAAATAAGCGTTAAGTTTTGGTAGTAATTTATCGACAATCGGTTTAAACTTGCTTACTTCTTCGCTGGTGATAAGTTGTCTAGTATAGGCTAATCTTAACCAGTTTACGGTTTCGTACAATGAGCCTCTCGCAATTTTTACAAAACGCCGATTATCTTGGTCATTATAACGACCTCTTCCTTCAGCAATATTAGCACAGACACTATCAGCAGACCGAACTATCTGTTTGCCCATCGTATCTTTTGTGAAGTAATCCCATTTTTTAACAATCTCCCAAATCTGATTTGCCAAACTTTCCGCCAACTTATCAGAAAAATGGGTTTAACACTCCATCCTTTTAGGACGGCTTTTCTTGATTCTGGAATGGGTTGACATCTTTTGTAGACCAATGTAAAATTAAATAACAAACCGATTCTAGCATGACAAATGAAAGCCCGGTATCAGTACAGATTTTACCCAACCGATCAACAACGACAGAGCTTAGCTCAGTTGTTTGGTTGCATTCGGGTAGTCTGGAATGATGCCCTGGCTTTTTGTCGTTCTGCTGAAAAGTTACCAGGATACAACAAGCTTTCGGCCTTACTTACTCAATCAAAAAAAACAGAACAAAGGCAGTGGTTGAAAGATGTTTCGTCTGTTCCATTGCAACAATCTTTGCGACACTTAGATGTAGCCTACCGCAACTTTTTCAATTCCCGCAACGGCAAGCACAAAGGCAAGAAATCTGGTTTACCTAAATTCAAGAAAAAGACAAACAATCAAACCGCCGAATTTACTAAGACCGCTTTTTCGGTTTCCGGTGAGTATGTCTATCTAGCAAAGATAGGTGATATTAAGCCTGTTTGGTGTAGAGAATTGCCGTCAGCGCCTAGTTCCGTGACTGCGATCAAAGACTGTAGCAACAGATATTTCCTAAGTTTTGTTGTTGAAAATGAACCGAAAATGCTAGAGTCCACCAATCAGTCTGTGGGAATTGACCTGGGATTAAAGACTTTTGCCGTTCTGAGTACAGGTGAGAAATTTAAAAGTCCCGACTATTCCAGGTGTGACAGAAAAATCAGGAAACTTCAGCGCAAATTAGCACGTCAAAAAGAAGGTTCTAATCGAAGATATAAAACAAGACTAAAGATTGCTAAATTACACAATCAGATAGCTGATACCAGAAAAGACTTTCTACACAAAGTTTCAACCAAAGTAGTGAGCGAAAACCAAGCAATTATTTTGGAAGACTTAAATGTTTCAGGTCTGGTTAAAAACCGTAAGCTATCTAGAGCAATTAGTATGCAAGGTTGGCGTGAATTTAGGCTATTATGTGAGGCAAAATCCGAGAAATTTGGTAGAACTTTTAGTACCGTTAGTAGATGGGAGCCTACAAGTCAGATTTGCTCGGATTGTGGTTTTAGATGGGGCAGATTAGAGCTGAAAGTTAGGACTGTTACCTGCTTAAATTGCGGTAAAACTCACGATAGAGACGAGAACGCGGCCAAGAATATAGATCAAGTCGGGATGGGGAATCGCCACGACTCTAAACGGACACAGAGGGACTGTAAGACTGGCTTGCCAGCAAGACCCGATGAAGTGTCAAGAATCACCGCACATAAGAGGTCGGTGAGTATTTCAAAAACCTCTAATTCCTCAAAATCAGGTCTTCCCATAATTACCTCAAACACTCAGTTATATTAAATGCCCCAATCCCCCATGCCCCATGCCCCATGCCCCATGCCCCATGCCCCATGGCCCATGCCCCATGCCCCATGCCCCATGCCCCATGCCCCATGCCCAATTCCAAATTACCCATTACCAATCCCGGCGGCCATCAAAGAAAGAATTTTGTCAAGCAATTGCTCCGGGTGAATTGGTTTAGCCAAACAATCGTTAGCTCCCGCAGTCACGAAAGATATCTGATCTACAGCAATTTCATTAGCACTTAAAGCCAGAATTTTGAGATTTTTAGTAGCGGGTTTCTGGCGCAGTTGTTGAATTATTTCGCAGCCATTCATCCCGGGTAAACGCATATCCACAATCACAGCATTGGGCTGCAAAAGTTCAATTTGTTCTACCGCCGCCGAGCCTTCAATCATCCATACTACTTGCATTCCTGCGGCTGTCAGGATATCGCAAATCAGCATGGCAGTTTCTTCATCTTCTTCTACGAGAACGAGGCTGCCCCGTAAGGAGGAAGAGTGCAGCGGTAAAGATGAATTCGATTTTTCGTATTTGAATTTTGTGGATTCATCTTTGCTTTGAGTTTGGATGGGTATAAAAACAGTAAAAGTAGAGCCAACATCAACTGTAGAGTTGACTTCGATCGCGCCGCCGTGAAGTTCTACTAATTGTTTAGTCAATGCCAATCCCAAACCGGTGCCGCCGTATTCGCGGCGGTAGGGGGAATCTAACTGCTGGAATTTTTGAAACAAGAGCGATCGCTGATTTTCGGGAATTCCAATGCCGGTATCTTTGATTTGAAAAACAGCGGTGCTACCTGGGGGTGCAGTACCAGGCTGCCGCACTGCCGGCGTTCGATTTTTATCTTCTGTTATCCAGACTCGCAGGATGACTTGCCCGCCTTCGGGAGTAAATTTAATCGCATTTCCTAAAAGATTGAAGAGAATTTGTCTCAGGCGGCGCGGGTCAGCGGTGAAGCGATCGCATTCTTGTTTGATCCGCTGTTCTTGGATTAGTTCCACGCCCTTAGCCACAGCTTTTTCTTTGAGCGCGTGCAGGCTCTGAGAAGCTAGTTTAGAAATGGAAAATTCACTAATTTTTAATACTGCTTTTCCTGCTTCTACTTGCGACAAATCTAAAATATCGTTAATTAATTCTAATAAGTGGTCGCCGCTATCTCGGATAGTTTGCAGGTACTGGCGCTGCTTGGCGATCGGCACTTGTTTGGTGCCAACTTTGCCATAAGACCACCGCAGCAGCGTGTCGGAAATGCCGATGACGCAGGTGAGGGGAGTTCGCAATTCGTGGCTCATAGCTGCCAAAAATTCGCTCTTGGCGAGGCTGGCGGACTGGGCGGCGGCGAGTGCATCGCGCAGTTCCCGCGTGCGCTCTATGACGCGCTGTTCGGAGGTACACTTTTGTTGCTGAACTTCTGCATAAAGTTCGGCTTGGTAAATGGCGATCGCCAAATGTTCTGCTATTTGCCGCAAAAATGTTTTTTTGCTTTCCTCCCACTCGCACACAGTACACTGGTGGGCGATTAGCAGCCCCCACAATTCGTCTTGAACTACGATCGGCACTAGCAACTTCGCCCGCACCTTCGCCCGCCGCATCAACTCTAAAAAACAAGGCTGGGAACAGTAAGTTATTTCCACATCCGCGACGCACAAAGCCAAACCTTTGCGATATTTCTCTCTGTCGATGACTCCATCGGGAAAACACTGGGCGCCTTCACTAAAATTCAGTACAGACGAGATATCATCGCTAGCTAAAGCTTCGTAGGTGACGCGACCTAAATACAAGTAAGAACCAGAATTTTCTTTGACTTCGCCAGACCCAGAAACCTCCGCAGCTATTTCTTTACCTAACTCGCCCTTGCGCGGGGATGGCACTTTTTCAAATTGATAAATTAACAGGCGATCGACATCCAAAAACTCTCGCACTCTCGAAACAGCTTTTGACAAAATTACAGGCAATTCCAAAGTCTGGCGGATTTGAGTTGTCACCTGATTTAAAAGTCGCTCTTGTTGGAGTTGCTGCTGCAAAGCATCTTCCACTGGCTGACAAAATGCAATGCAGGAACTGGGAATTTGTACGTAATTGACGGCTTCGGGAATCTGGATTTGTAGCGTTTCAGCAGCGATCGGTTTGGGCGCGGAACTTTGCTTTATTTGTGTTTGCACCTGTAGGGGCGGGCGACTGTTTTTGCTAGCATCAGTAGCGAGAAGATCCAGCAAATTTAGGGTGAATTCGCTTTGCATAACTGCCGAGTTTGGCTGTAAATTTTCAATTGCTTGTTTGAGGGCGCGAATGTCAATTTGTCTTTGCGGTGGGGAAGTTATTGCTGCAAGTTTGTCGGAGAGGGGAGAGAGGAAATTCGCGATCGCCCCTGGGTCGAAAGTCAACTCCACATTCAAGTGGGAGTTGGATTTTTTGTTGTGGTGTTTGCGTCCGTTTTTTGCAGCCTCATCTAATATATTGCCTCGCAGCAGTGCGCTAAACCGATCCGATACCACTGCTGCAAACCTTTGATACGAGTTTTCCCCCGGATTTTCAGTACCTGCGAGATCGTCATCGGCGAGCCAAATCGCCCCGGGGAGTTCAGCCATTTGCTGTAACAACTGGTAAGCAGCCTCAAAGCTTGCTAGTGGTAAAGTCCGATTTAAGGTTTTTGGTTTCAATCTAGGTATTTTCCCGGTTGTTGTAAAAAACAAAACATGAAGGCCCCTGTTTTGGGGACGAAACCGGGGCGTGGCAGGCGCGGCAGCTCCAAAAGACTTAACATGAAAGTAGTCAGAAGCCCGGCTCTATTCAGACTCAGGAGCCAGAGAGCTGATTTCTCCCTATAGTTATTATTACTTTAAACTATCTTAATCCAGTATAATATCAATATATAATTTGTTAACTTCTACTTAACACTATCCGGGTAAATGAGCAATCCAACTCAACTCACCCCCGATTTTACGATCGGACATCTGCCGTGTCACCACTTCCAAGTGAGTGCTGCAACTCCAGGACAGGTAGTGGCCCAAAAATTCGAGCAAGAACCCGACCTGCCGGGAGTCATTATCACTCACGAATCGCAGGTATTGGGCATGATTTCTCGCGTCAAATTTCGAGAGCAAATGAGTCTTCCCGATCGCCTAGAATTTTACGGGCAGCACCCGATTCGAGCCTTGTTAGATTTTATGAGAATTCCGCCTTTGCTGATGGAGGAAAACTGGAAAGTTGACGATGCCGTGCAAGCGTCTCTCAACAGGCCTAAAGACTTAATATATGAACCAATTATCGTGGTAATGGAAAACCAGAGCCTCCGCCTTTTAGATGTTAAAACTCTGGTAATTGCCCAGTCTAAAATCTTAGGACAAGCTCACAAACTTATTCATAAATACCGAGTAGAAAGACAAAAATATCAGGCGCTAATTCAACAAGAAAAGGCAAAAGTTGAGGAATGCAATGAGCTTTTTAAATCCCAACAGCGCCAAGCAGAAAAATCGCAGAATACTCCCAGTCCCCAGGAAGTGGTACTTGTCAAACAAGCTGAAGAAATTGCTCAAATGAATCAGCGATTTGTAAAAATTGCGAAGCTGATTTCGTCGGAAGGTCGCCAAGCATTTCAAGCTACTTTTCAAGGTGCTAATTCTATTTGCAATAATACCGATAAAATTTTGGGGGTTGGCAAAGCAATCGCTAATGATTTAGAAACTGTTAACCGCACTTCCCGAACCATCCGGGAGGCGATCGAACAAGTCAGGCATTTAGCAGTACAGGTGGCTGTAGTTACCAATCAAATGGGAAATCAGCCCAGCGGACTCAGCCAAGTGAGTCTAGAAATTGGCAGACTGGCAAGTAAAACTTTTGAATTGGGGACTCAAATGGAGCAAATTGCCAGCCGATTTAAACTTCGGGTTCACGAACTCACGGAGGCAGCAAGAGCCGGTGCTAATGTGGCAAGATCGGTCACGATCAAGATCGATCGCGCGGAAATGGCTTTGTTAGAGTTGGAGGAATTAATAGCGGAAAAAGATATCAATTCAATGACAGCTATCACAGAACCTTTGGGAGTTATAAAAAGTGTAGATGCTCATTCTTTAGTTAAAGAGATAGAACACGCCGAAGTCGCAGTTTCCGAGCTAGAAGACATAGTTAAGCAGCAAGATTCATCGCAATATCTGATTCAGAAAATTCAGCAGGCACTGAAGTCAAAAAAACCATAAGATTCTAGTTGTCGTCTGATGAAACCTTTGCCTAGTTATAGAAAAAGCAAGTAGGTAATTTGGGGATTGGCTCAACAAACTTAAAGAATGGAAGCAAGAAAAAAGAAGAAAGAAGCAAGAAGAAAGAAGGCATGATAGGCTTCCTTTCGGCTACAGGGTTATCGAGAGACTTGTCCCGAACTTTGGCTTTCTTCGGCTTCGCTCGGGGGGCAAGACGCCCAAGCGTGAGCGAAGTCGAACTAAAGTTACCGCGCAGCCGAGATATAGCACAAGTCAATGCAACTGCTGAAGGTAAAAAAAGAGAAAAGAAAGCAGGAATGAGGTATTTAGGAAATCTAAAAAAAATCTGTTTTTTCAGCAATCAATAACGTTCTCATTGTCGGGCGCTGTGGGTTTAAAAAATAAAAACAAAATAATGATTGACAATTTAAATATGTCAACTATACTAATTTACAAGGATATTCAAGAGGTTTTTAATGTTATTAGAAATTCAAATAGTGATTATAAATAAAAAAAGTAGGTTGAATCACAGGTAATATTCATGAAAATCTTGCTAGTAGAAGATGACACAATTACAGTTAATTTGCTCGCCAAATCGCTGAACTCTCACAATTACAATGTAAATACGGCCGCAGACGGTGAAACAGCCTTGCAGTTGGCCCAAGCCTACGATTACGATCTGATTGTTTTGGATGTGCTGATTCCTAAACTAGACGGCATTAGTTTGTGTCGCAAATTGCGATCGTCCGGCTGCCAAATGCCGATTTTACTGCTGACGGCGCTCGACAGTAGGAGCAATCTCGTCGAAGGTTTAGAAGCCGGTGCAGACGATTATGTAGTCAAACCTTTTAATATCGAAGAGTTAATTGCTCGAATTCGGGCTTTGCTGCGCCGGGGAAAGGCAAGTTTGTCGAGTACAATTTTGAGATGGGAAAAACTGCAAGTAAACCCGGATACTACGGAAGTAACTTATGCTGAAAAGCTGCTGCACTTGACTCCCAAAGAGTACAATTTGCTGGAACTTTTTCTGAGAAATCCCCGGCGCATTTTCAGCCGCAGCGCTATGCTCGATCGCATTTGGTCTGCGGGCGAATTTCCTCAAGAAGAAGCTGTTACCGCTCATATCAAGGGGCTGCGGCACAAGCTGAAAGCAGCGGGGATGACTGTAGATTTAGTGGAAACGGTGTATGGATTGGGCTATCGGCTCAAAAGTCTGCCGGAGGATATGGATGGTCAAAAAGTTGCCCGAGAAACTTTAGAAACTGCTAAAAGTCAACAGATTTTATCTGTTGAGTCTAGCGGGCAGAGCCGGGAATTAAACAATGATGATGAGCGCCGCCTCAAAGTTTTGACTGTGGTTGCGGAAATTCGGGGTAAGTTAAGAGCAAATTTTATCGAAAAGGTGGCGATATTCGATCGCGCGATCGGTCAACTGAAAACTGGAAATTTGGACGACGAACTGCGGCGGGAATCTCAGAGTCAAGCTCACAAATTAGTGGGTTCTTTGGGAACTTTAGGGCTGCCGAAAGGTTCGGAAGTTGCGCGCAAGATCGAACATTTGTTGAAGGCAGAAAACGTCTTGAAACCGGGAACTGCCGAAAAGATTCAGGAATTTCTGGATTTGCTCAAACAAATCTTCGATCGCCCGCCGGAACCTGAAAGCAATTTAGTTACGGATATTTCTCAACAGCGGCGTGTCCTGATTGTGGATGACGATACTTTGGGGAGCGATCGACTGAAAACAGCAGCATCGGGTTCCGGCTTCGAGATAGAAGTCGCCAAATCTCCGCAAGCGGCAAGAATTGCCATTTCTCAACAGCCTCCGGACGCGATTTTGCTGGATTTGACATTTTCCAGAATTCAGGAAAACGGACTTGCTCTTCTCGCCGAACTCCTCCGTGAAAAACCAGAAATTCCGGTGATGGTGTTTAGCGGTCACAATCAATTGAGCGATCGAATAGAAGTTGCTCGTTTGGGAGCTTCCGGCTTTTTACACAAATCTCTACCCCCAGCAGATATACTCAAAGCAGTCGCCCAACTCCTCGATCGGACAGGCTCTGCTGCGGAAGCTAAAGTTATGGTGGTAGATGATGATGTGCATTTATTAGCTGCACTGAAAATGATTCTACAACCTTGGGGTTTTCAAGTAACAACATTGGATCGGCCCGAAAATTTTTGGGAGGTACTCGAAATCACTTGTCCAGATTTGCTAATTTTAGATGTGGAGATGCCCGGTTACAGCGGTATCGAGCTGTGTTTGACAGTCCGGAACGATGTGCGCTGGAGCAAGCTCCCTGTGCTATTTTTGACAGCACATTCTGAATCGGAAACAGTGCGCCAAATGTTTGTCGCAGGTGCTGACGACTACGTGAATAAGCCGATCGTGGAACCAGAATTGATTGCTCGCATCCTGAATCGTTTGGAGCGGACTCAACTCCGCCACCGACTTGCTCAGACACAACGCTAAGTTGACAGTTGACAGTTGACAGTTGACAGTTGACAGTTGACCGCAAGAGGGCGATCTATACCTGGAAGGAAGATGATTGGAGTAATGAATAGTCTTCTTTTTGGACGCATGGGGGCCAAGAAACCGGGTTTTTTACCGAATCTGCGGTCTACAATCAAGTATTTTCGTAAAAAAACCCGGTTTCTAAACACTCGTGCGTCCAGGACTATGTTATCAAGCCCGCCGCTCCCCCCTGATCCCTCCCCCGTGAAAGCAAAATTGCCCGATCGTCAAAAACAAAGGCTAATTTAAAAAACTTTCACTTCTAACAAGAAAGCCATGATATTACCTTCAGACACAGCCGATCTTAATGACAGCGACTCCGAACCAATTTACTCATCAGCTTCGATTCAACCTCACGGCATCCTGTTGGTGCTGGAATCTGCTGTGTTGAAAATTTTGCAAGTTAGCAATAATATTTTTGAGGCGATCGGCATTTACCCAAAAGAACTTTTGGGCAGATATTTACAGGAACTTGTCGAGACTGAGGAAATTAAGGCGATTCAAAAAGCTTTATTTGAAAAAAGCAATCAATCTAACTATATCAGTTTATCATTTAAAACTCAAAACCGCAAGTTTTTTTTTAAGGGGACACTGCATCAATCAAGTTCAGTATTAATTATTGAACTAGAGCAGGTTGTTCCACCAAAAGCCAGCAATTGTTTGAATTTTTATCATTTAGTCCAAGAACCGATCGACAAAATCCACGAAACACCAAACCTGCAAGTGCTGTGTCAGACAGTAGTTGAAGAAGTGCGGAGGATGATCGGCTTCGATCGGGCGATCGTCTATCAATTTGATGCCACCGGCGCCGGGGAAGTCATCGCCGAAGACAAAATAGCAAGTTTGGCTCCTTTATTGGGGCTGCACTATCCGGCTGGCGATATTCCCGCCCAGGCAAGAAATTTCTTCAGCATGAATTTAATTCGGTTTATTCCCGATATTCACAGTCAGCCTGTAGAACTAATTCCTCACTGCAATCCGCTGACGGGTCGCCCCCTGGATCTGGCATTCTCTTTGTTGAGAACAGTTTCTCCTTGCCACGTTCAATATCTCAAAAATATGAAAGTTGGCGCTAGCATGACCCTGACATTAATCAAAGATCGAAAACTCTGGGGATTGATCGCCTGTCACCACCAAACACCAAAGTATGTCAACTACGAAACCAGAAAGGCTTGCGAAATGGTAGCTAAGTTTGTAAATCTAGAACTTAGCTACAAACAAGATAGCGAAAACTGGGAATATGCAATTTATCTAAAAGAAATTTGTCATACATTCATCAAAGAAATTTCTCTAAAAAACTGCTTTGTAGAAGGTTTACTTACATCTCAAGACAAATTGCTGACCTTAATCGGCGCTACAGGTGCAGTAGTCTGTGCCAATGAAAACTTAATTCCAATCGGCAAAACCCCGGAATTGGCAGAAATCGAAAAGTTAATTGCTTGGATAAAACCTCAAATAAATAATGATATTTTTCAGACAGATTCTCTCTCAAAACTGTATCCAACCTCCGAAAATTTTAAAGAAATTGCTAGTGGTTTGCTAGTGCTTGCCATTTCCGAGATGCAAAATTATTACATTTTGTGGTTCCGTCCAGAAGTAATTCAAACTGTCAACTGGGCCGGTCAACCAGAGGAGCAAATTGAATTGAAACTGGATGGCACCAGACCGCTATCTCCTCGCAATTCCTTTGAGTTGTGGCAAGAAACTGTCAGGTCAAAATCTTTGCCTTGGCAGCGTTGCGAAATCGAAATAGTCCGAGAACTGCGAGTAGCAATTACTAGCATTGAGTTGCGGAAAATCAATCAGCAGCTCAACTTAGCTTTGTCGGCTACCAAAATCGGATTTTGGGACTGGGATGTGCAGAGAAATCGCGTTGTCTGGTCAAAGGAACATGAAGAGTTATTTGGGTTAGCCCCGGGAACTTTTGCGGGAACTTATCAAAGTTTTACAGCTTGCATTCACCCAGAAGATTTAACAGGTGTGCAGAATGCTGTGAATCAGGCACTTGTCCAGCGAGGAGATTTCTTTCACGAAAACCGCGTGGTTTGGCCCGATGGCAGCATTCACTGGATTGAGGGGAAAGGTAAGTTTTTTTATAATGAAGCAGGCGATGCAGTGCGGATGGTGGGGACTGTTACAGAAATTACCGATCGCAAAGCTAGAGAAGTACAGTTGCGCCTGTTGGAATCAGCAGTCACCACCAGTAACGACGCGGTGTTAATTACCGAAGCCGAAACGATCGACGAACCGGGGCCGCGCATTCTGTATGTCAACCCAGCTTTCACGCGGATTAGTGGCTATACGCTAGAAGAAGTTTTGGGCAAAACGCCCCGCATTTTACAAGGAGAAAAAACAGACCGCGCCAGTCTCGATCGAATTCGCACAGCTTTGAAAACCTGGCAGTCGGTGCGGGTTGACTTGATCAATTACCGCAAAGACGGGACGGAATTTTGGGTAGAAGTGAGTATTGTCCCCATAGCTGACCAAACTGGTTGGTTTACCCATTGGGTATCAGTCCAGCGCGATATTAGCGATCGCAAACTTGCTGAATCCGCCCTCCAACAGCTCAACGAACTGTTAGAAATGCGAGTTTTGCAGCGCACCCGAGAACTAGAAATCTCTCAAGCAGAACTCCGGGAAAGCGAAGCTTTATTTCGCTCTTTGAGCGAGAGTTCCCCCGTCGGCATTTTCAAAATAGATACTGAGGGGAAATGTATCTATACAAATCCCCGGTGTCAAGCAATTGGCGGCTTCACAGCGGCAGAAGCTCTAGGAAAGGGGTGGATGGGGTTTGTTCACCGCGAAGACCTCAAATTAATTTTGTCTATGTGGTCCCAATCGCGATCG
>NZ_JAUBOJ010000151.1:0-15510 GCF_036700185.1 Microcoleus sp. BM001215392
ATGCGGTCATGCTTCGCCCCTACAAACATATTTGCCTTGCGCCAGATGCACCCGGTTTTTAGGTCTACTGTCTAACGATTAGGCGCTCGATCCCCCCTTAGCTTGCCCCCTAACTTCCCTTCTTAAGGGGGGACAAGATTCCAATTCAAAGTCCCCCTTCTTAAGGGGAATTTAGGGGGATCTCGCAAGAGAATCAAAGCGAGATTTATCAATGGTTTCAACGAACTCCTAAACGATCTTTAAAATAAAGGCGGTAGAGATTGCACAGAGGAATTACATCATTACCTCGCAGTTCCACTAAACCCAGACTGCGAAGTTTAAAGGCGAGATTTGCTTCTAATCGTACCGGATTGGAACTAGCAATTACTTGTTTCATTGCTGCTTCCAAATTAGGATCGGCGGTGAGGTTAAATAAATGGCGGCGTAAATGATCGCCATAAATTCCTTCTTCTGTAGGCGCCATCTGTAAAAATTGTTCGAGGTTCAAAGAATCGCGAGCAATTTCATAGAGGGCTTTTCTTAACAGGTAAGGATGCCCGTCTACTATTCCGATGAGTTGTTCTATTTCATTCTGAGATAAATTCAGTTGATGTTTTTGTACTAATTCATTGATTTGTTGCTGGTTGAATTCGGGCAACTCTATTGGTAAACCTACATTGAACGGCGATTGGTTGATGTTGAGGGGAATATAAACTTCTTTGGAATGGGAGATTACTAAACGCAGTTTTTGCCAAGCTGGTTCGTTTTTGCCTTTTTCATGCCACGCCCGCAGTAATCCAAAGAATTCCTGGGCAACTTCGGGATGTTGAAACACTCGATCTACTTCATCCAATCCTAAGGTTAATGGGGAGGTAATTGTTGCTAACAGGTAGCGCTGAAAATAGTTGCTGCCTTTTTGTTTGCTACCCATGCCTTGTTTCCAGTAGTCTGGTACTCGATCGTCTAAATTTAAGGCATTGGTGATTTCGCCGCAAAACCACTGCAACAACTGATCGAGATTGGTAAGAAAACTTGCATCAGCAGATTGAAAGTTTAAATACGCTGTTTGATGTCCTTGTTGTGTTGCGTGGTGAAGAATGCGCTGTACTAAAGAGGTTTTTCCCATGTGATGGGGTGCTTTGATCCGAATTAAAGCTCCTGCTTTGAGTATGGTTTGGTAGCAGTCGGATTCGATGGGAGGACGATCGATATATAGCTGACAATCTAAGCTAACGGAACCTTCTGGGTTATCTAAATTGAGGAGAGGAGGAGGTGAGGGGGTCGATTCCCTACGGGATAGCTTCGCTTCACGCGCATTTGCCACCGCAGACGACGACTCCTCAAGTATATCGCTAACGGGAGCATCGGTCGATCGATCTACCGCACCAGCAAAATCTGACTTCTCCTTTAAAACTGGAGTGAGTTCTTCCGGGATGCCTGCCATGCTGATGCTAACACAGCCTGACTTATAGGCAAACTCTATAGACTCCCCGGCTGCCAGTGCGTCATAAAATCCTACGGCAAATTCTCTGGCGGCATTATCTCCCACCGCTTGCTTCATACCAATAACATAGGGTATGTGATGTGCGATCGCAGCCGCTTGTACGTCCGAATAACAGGCGTTGAGTACCACGCATTCTACCCGATCCATAAACAGCTCGAACAAACCTGCTAGAGCTTTGGCATTTACCAGTTTAATCTGTCCCGTCTCATTCTCTAGAGCTAAACCGTCCTCTCCCGCACCATGCCCGGAAAAATGGACAATCTCTGGTTTATAATCTAGTACAGCTCGCTGCATTTCTCGTGGCGTCACCGCCCACTGTTGCTCTAATTGAAATTTGTCGCGCTTTTTTGAGCGTTGCAGGGCATCTGAAATTTCCTGAACCTCTTTACCTAAAAGCAGAGGAGTGGAGTTTTTGGGGTTAGCTGCCAAAAACAGGATAGTTTTTTTCTTTCTTGGGGAACTATTCATATAGCAGTTGACAGTTAACAGTTAACAGTTGACATTTAAGCACGGGAATCAAACTGTTGATTCGTAAAGAAGTCTAGGCTTTATTCATGCAGTTGACAGTTGACAGTTGACAGTTGACAGTTGACATTTAAGCACGGGAATCAAACCGTTGATTCGTAAAGAAGTCTAGGCTTTATTCATGCAGTTGACAGTTAACAGTTAACAGTTGACATTTAAGCACTGGAATCAAACCGTTGATTCGTAAAGAAGTCTAGGCTTTATTCATGAGGTTATTTACCTTCTAAACGATGTGGCGGTTGCTATAAATGGGACTTTGACTAGAGTTGATGCGCATTGGTGTCAACAATCGCCTGAAACCCTTGAAAAATCTCTATTTTATCCTCTTGCCAGAGCCCCCTCGCATCCCCCTTCAGAAGGGGGATTTTGAGAATAATCTTGTCCCCCCCTTCTGAAGGGGGGCTAGGGGGGATCGGGTCAAATAAATTAACCAAAATTATTTTAGAGACTGGTTTGCGGGCGATCGCCAATATCAGCCATAACACCCGTAAACCCGATTCGATGGGGAACTTTTAAGCTCGAAAATCCGCTAAAGCCTTCAATGCAAACTGTGGCAAAGCTAACATCCGGCGCCAGCGCCAAGGTTCTTGATAAAGACGGTACAACCATTCTAAATGATTGTCGCAAAACCAAGCCGGCGCGCGGTCTTTTGTTCCCGCCCAAATATCAAAACTACCGCCAACTCCCACCCAAATAGACTGCGGACAAAGGTGTCGGTTGTTCGCAATCCAAAACTCTTGGCGAGGCACTCCCAAGCCGACAAAAATGATTTTTGGCTGCATTTGTTTGAGGCTTTCACAGAATTCTGTTTCTTCATCAGCAGAAAGATAGCCGTGTTGAGCCAAAATCGACAATTGATTAACTTTTTGCTGCCAAGTTTCCGCCGCCTTCGCCGTCACTCCGGGCGCACCTCCAAAGAAAAATATCGCTTCGGAATTAGGCAATTTTCCGGCCTGTTGGAGCAGCGATTCTGCTAGTTCAATTCCCGGATAGCGCTGTGCCGGTTTGCCGCGCATTCGCAAATACAGCACCACTCCCGAACCGTCGGGTATCACGAGCTCCGCAGAGCGAATTACCTCGGCTAAAGCCGGATTTTGCTCGGCTTGCATTGCCATTTCTGCATTCAGCGTCACGACGTGACTCCCTAACCCTTGATGCAGGCGCTCTATCAGCCAACCTGCATAATCGTCTAATATGTGAACTGGTAGTCCCAGCACTGAAAATTGCGGATGCGATCGATCCATATTTCTTTACTTTAAGATTCCTACACACTTAGTTGTTTAAATTAGCTTAGTTTGGCGATCGCTCCTACACAAGTCTTGAACGCCCAAAACCCGATTTTTGCCACCAAAAGTCTGTTAAGTCATCATTCCGTGGCCGATAAACCGGGTTTTGTACGAGACGCAATGCGTCACTGACTTAGAGTTGTGGTCTAAATTACGCGCGTGCGAAGCTATCCCTCTTCGTGAATCGCCCGTTACCGTTCAATTTTCTTGACAGAGCCGTCAGCGTACCATTCCATCGGTACTAGCTCAATTTTACCATTAATTTTCACTGTAGAGTAGACAATTTTTACGAAAGGAACGCTGTTATTATTGTGGTTGCGGTTAGACATGACAATTACCTTGTGATGTTTGCAGAACTTGAGAAATGATAGAATCTCTGATATATTTAAAAGTCTATTCACCGCAATTGAACTCGCATCAGGAAAACCAAGGAAAACGAAATGGCGATCGCAACAACCCAGCGGCAAACCCGGTTAGATTATTACTACCAGCAAATCAAAAACGTCATCCTCAAACGCCAGAACCCAATCACCGGTTTGCTGCCGGCGAGTACCGCCGTTAACGCCCACGGCGACTACACCGATGCCTGGGTGCGCGATAACGTGTACAGCATTTTGGCAGTTTGGGGTTTGGGTTTAGCTTACCGCAAAATTGATGGCGATCGCGGTAGAACATTTGAACTCGAACAAAGCACAGTCAAACTAATGCGCGGCTTGATGTTTTCTATGATGCAGCAAGCAAACAAAGTCGAACGTTTTAAAAATACTCAGTTACCGCTAGATGCCCTGCACGCTAAATACAATACTCAAACTGGGAGTATTGTTGTCGGCGATGACGAGTGGGGACACTTGCAGTTAGACGCTACATCTATATTTTTGTTAATTGTTGCTCAAATGACGGCTTCGGGATTGCATATAGTTTTTACAATCGATGAAGTCAATTTTGTCCAAAATTTAGTTTACTACATTGGCAGAGCTTACCGCACGCCCGACTACGGAATTTGGGAAAGAGGCCATAAAATTAATCGCGGTAATGCCGAATTAAATGCCAGTTCTGTCGGTATGGCAAAAGCAGCACTGGAAGCAATAAATGGATTGGATTTGTTCGGAGTTAACGGTTCTCAAGCATCGGTAATTCACGTTTTGCCGGATGAAATTGCCAGAAGCCGCATCACTTTGGAATCGCTTTTGCCTCGCGAATCTAGCTCAAAAGAAGTAGATGCTGCTTTATTGAGCGTGATTAGTTTTCCGGCTTTTGCTGTGGAAGATAAAGAATTAGTAGCACGGACTCGCAATAAAATTATTGACAAATTGCAGGGAAATTACGGCTGCAAGCGGTTTCTGCGGGACGGACACCAAACAGTTTTAGAAGATGCCGATCGCCTGCATTACGAACCGACAGAATTAAAGCAGTTCGAGCATATAGAATGCGAGTGGCCGCTATTTTTTACTTATCTGCTCTTGGACGGTATATTTGAGGGAAATCAAGCCCAAGTCGAAGAGTACCAGCAGCGTCTGGCATCTCTGGCAGTCGATCGCGCTGGTTTACCTTTACTACCAGAATTGTACTACGTCCCCGCTGTAAATATAGAAGCAGAAAAATTAAATCCCCGCAGCCAGCAGCGCTTACCCAACGAAAATGTTCCCCTAGTTTGGGCGCAAAGTTTATATTTTCTCGGTCAATTGCTGAACGAGAAATTAATTGCAGTGGGCGATATCGATCCGCTAGGAAGGCATCTGTCAGTCGGCCAGCAAAGAGAACCTTTAGTGCAAATTGCCCTGTTAGCTGAAGACGAAGATTTGCAAGCAGAATTAGCCGCTAACGGCATTGCAGCCCAAACCCCCAAGCAAGTAGCACCAATTCAAGTCCGCCAGACTAAGGAATTATCCGCTATTTACGCGGAGATTGGACGCAACGACCCGCTAGGCTTAACCGGCCGCCCCGTGCGCCGTTTGCGGAGTTTGACGACTTCCCGGGTGTTCAAAATTCGCGGAGAGGCGATCGTATTTCTCCCCTCATTTTTGGACAGAGAAGAATTTTACCTAACTCTAGACTACCATTTTCTAGTATCTAAAATCCAAAGTGAAATCGCTCACATTCACCGCCACTGGTATCAGTTGGGACGCCCCACAGTAACGCTGATGTTAACTCATGCGATGCTGGAAACCGGCCGGGAAGCGTTGTTAGACTTGATGAAAGAACTCCGGGACGGACACTGCAAAAACACGCCAGTCAAACTCGGGAATCTCAACCAGTTAATGCTGACTGCGGGTACGGAAAGAATTGATTTCATGCACGATTTTGAATTCACGGAATCTCCGGTAACAGGTGCAATCGAAACCCGCAGCTATCTAGGTTACAATCCCGAAAAAACTTGGCCTTTGGGTCACACGCAAGAATTCAAACTAGAGTGCGAAACTAATACTAAATTGTTGCTCGCTAGCCTGCGCGGTTCAGAGAACTTGTACGAACAAATAGAACTGCTGCACACGTTGATTCGACTAAAAGGAGTAAATTTTGATACAGGATTTGGGGGGGCGGAAGCAACAGTAAAAGTTGTGGATTTGCTCAACGAAGTTTATACAAAAGCTGGAGAAAGTTCGCAATCAAAAATCCAATGGGCCGTCATCCGCTATGCCGCAGGTTTGCTCGACAAAGTTGATATCAGCTTGTCAGATGGGGTAACAGATATTTTGGTCAGACAAAAACAAATTGCTGTGGGGAAAGCCTACAGCGAAGATTCGGTGATTTCGCGGCCTGGTTCTTACATGGAAGTGATGGATAAAATTCGGGAATTCTGCGGAGAAGATGTTCGCGATCGAGTTCTCACCCAAGAAGTTATTATCTATCTCAGCGTCCTAATTAAAGCCGAACCCCAGTTATTTAAAGGTCTGCTGACACTGAGAGTTAGCTACTTTATTTTGTTGTTAACCAGCGAATTAGCGCGCGAATTGGGAGTTACGCAAAATGAAGCTTACGAACATTTAATGCAGCTAAGTCCCTTTGAAATCAAAAATCGCCTGCGCCAAGTGTTGACAGAATATGAGGAAATGAATCAAATCCTCAAACAGCAAGAAACTCTGCGCGTCAAACAGCCGGAAAAAGATATTGAATGGGTAGTCGCGCCAGTTTCGGAAGAACTGCAAATGCCTGCGGGAGGATGGCGTCGCAAGCGGCAAATGGAAGGCGCAGTCAATCGCGTACCGAAGGATTTTTATCCGAGTGTTTGGGGACTGCTGCGGCACTGCAAAGGCTTGATTATTGGCGATAAATTAGAGCGCCGCAATCGCCTGGACAGCGATGTTATTTTATCGGAAATGACCCCAGGCGAAAAGAATTTTGCGCTGCAAATCGAGCATTTGCTGAACAAGATTGTGGCACCAGAATATCGGCAAGTCAATATTGAGGCGCTGATGGAGTTGGCGGCGATCGCCCAGCGAAACCCTGAATTAAAAGTAGAAGAATACATCGTTTTAGATGTGTTAGTCGGTCACGCAGTGCGCCTGAATTGGCAGGGAAAACACCCGGAAAGAGCCGATAAATACGACGAAGATAAAGCGGCGGCTTGGCAAGGATTTTACAATACTTCGCCTTACGTTTGTGCGAGTCACGTCCTGGATGCTTTCCGATTCTTGACAAAGTTTGGATAGATAGAGTCTGCCATAGATCATTCGGCGGTTGAAACCGCAACTACACAAACGAAGTCCGCCTCCGCGGACTAAGAAATAAGGGAGTAAGCTTGATTTTGTCTCACAGTTTTGTCACAAGTCTAGTCAACAGAATATTTGCAGTAAAATAATGTCAGCCATTAGCTCAACTACCCGTGTCATAATCAAAGCATACTTAGAAGTTTTCATCGAAAATCTTGTCAATGAATACAGAGGACGGCTAATACCGAAACTTGATATTCCAGAAGCACATTTATCATGCAAATCCTCTAAAGGTCAATTGAAACCGTTTCACGTCCTGGATGCTTTCCGATTCTTGACAAAGTTTGGATAGATTGCGTGTGGCCATAGATCATTCGGCGGTTGAAACCGCCACTACACAAGCGAAGTCCGGATGGTGCGCGGACTAAGAAATAAGGGAGTAAGCTTGATTTTGTCTCACAGTTTTGTCACAAGTCTAGTCAACAGAATATTTGCAGTAAAATAATGTCAGCCATTAGCTCAACTACCCGTGTCATAATCAAAGCATACTTAGAAGTTTTCATCGAAAATCTTGTCAATGAATACAGAGGACGGCTAATACCGAAACTGGATATTCCAGCAACATATTTATCATGCAAATCCTCTAAAGGTCAATTGAAACCGTTTCAGGCTGCTATTATGCCCTCAGAGTTGCTGCGGATTAACGAGTTTGAAAGAGGTTTCAGCAGTAGCTTGGGTACAACATATGAAGAATGTGCAAAACTCATTGCTTTGGAACATCACCAAGAAGCAAGCAGAAGCTATGAAATTGCTGGCGAAGTTAGCGTGGAGGCTATCAATGAAATTGAGCGTCAGATAGCGCTATTCGAGCAGTCAGCAGACAAAAATGCAACTAAACCTGGTTTTGAAGGAATGATCCAAGCTGTTCTTGAGGCTCAAAAAACCAACCATTTAGTTAGGCGATCGGTCAAAGCAGATTTGTACGTACTATCCCATGACGGGAGGAAATTTTTCTTTGAAATTAAAGGGTCAAAACCCAACAAAGGACAATGTTTGGAGGTAATTCAACGCCTGCTGAGATATCATTTACTGTGCGGGCAGTCTCGCCCCGATGCTCAATCTTATTATGCTATGGCTTACAATCCTTACGGGCCAAATCGTTCAGACTATAAATGGTCAGTGGCCAGGAAGTACACGCCCTTTGAACAAGCTGTCATTATGGGACATGAGTTTTGGAATATTATAGGGGGAGAGACTGCTTACGAAGAACTTTTGGATATATATCAAGAAGTCGGACGGGAGAAGGGTAAGCATATGCTTGATGCTCTTGCTTTTGGATTTTAGTAAAGTATGAGTTTCTTCTCAGCTTTCTTTTTTCAGTTAACTGATATTTAAAATTGATTTGAGGCGAAATAAAAGTGTCACACCAACTTCATGAATTATTAGCATTTGTTTTAGAGAAAGAAGTAAGACTGCCTGCCAGAAAGTCTCGATCTTTCGCAGGTCACTTTGCGGATTTAGAAGAATTTCTTAACTTACAAGCAGAAACACTCAGAAACGGCATCAGTAGCATATCTGGAAAAACAGCGATCAGATTTACTTCTGATGAGATAGAAAGCATTTTAGCATTTATATCTTTAGGCAAGCTTTCACTGGAACTTACTATAGCTGAAAACTTTTTAGGCAGTATTTGTCGGGATTTTACAGGGCGACAGCTAGTTATGGTTGAAAATCTGACTTTAGGGAAAATTCATCCCAACCCATTTTTAATCAGGGCGTTAAATCTGGACACTCCCGAAGAAGTTGTCAGGCTTAATGTTTATATGACTGCTACTAGGTCTATTGTTACTTCAATGGGATTTTTTATCCAAAAACTATTGATATCTTGCTCTGAAAGTGCAGAAAGTCTACCGGAAGAGTCAGGATGGGACGCAATTAAAACTACCAGTGATGGCGATCGCTGTTGGATACAGGTCAAAAGCGGCCCGAATGATATGGATAAAGACCAGATAGTATATTGGGCTGCGAAAATTGAGGAAAAGATTCAGGAGGGCGATCGCGCTTATATTGGTATAGCTTACGGCAAAAGAACTAATAAAACTGTAACGCTTGGTTTGCTGAAGCAAATTTTGCCTAATTCGGAAATGATAACTTTAATCGGTCGAGAACTGTGGGATTTTGTCAGTGAAGATACTCGCTATACTGTGAATCTGTTTGAAGTTTTGCGTCTATCCGCCAGTCAAGTTTTAGCACAAAGTTCTATTGCTGATGCTATAGAAAGGTGTAGCGATCGACTGATCGATGAATTTACCGACAAGTACGGCGAGGGAAGTCAAGGTGTTTTTAACTACATCGCAGATATATTTTGATTTACAGGTTTGCAGCAGCCCAGAATGGCAACTACAAACCCCTAAACTACAAAACTCCTTTAGAGCTCGGAATCCGACTGGCGCGCCGGGGATCGATCGCCACCGCCATCCGCACAGCCCGCGCAAATGCCTTAAACGCGGCTTCGACAATGTGATGAGAATTCCCCCCCTGCAACTGTCTGACGTGCAGTGTCATTTGAGAGTGGTTCACCACCGCAGCAAAAAACTCTCTCACTAACTCGGTGTCGTAAGTGCCGATGCGCTGGGTGGGAATTTCCAAGTTGTAACTTAAATGAGGCCGTCCCGAAAAATCTAGCACTACTTCAATTAATGCTTCATCCAGCGGGGCGATGAAGTGTCCGAAGCGAGAAATGCCCGATCGATCTCCGACAGCTTTTGCTAGGGTTTGACCTAAGGTAATGCCCACATCTTCGTTGGTGTGGTGGTCATCGATCGCCAAATCCCCGATCGCCTGTACATCCAAATCGATCAATCCGTGAGAAGCAATCTGCTGCAACATATGGTCTAAAAATGGAATTCCTGTAGACGCCTTGCAAGTTCCCGAACCGTCGAGATTCAGGCTGACAGTGACATCTGTTTCGAGTGTTGTGCGCTTCACCAAGGCGGCCCTGGCGACTGTGTTACTGGAACTTGGAGGAGGTACAGGCGGGCGATCGATTATTTCCATAATTCGCAATTGGTCATTCATTAGAATTAATTAGTAATTTGGGATTAACACTGCTTTGTAGCGAACAAAAGACTGTTATTGACAGTTGACTGTTAACTGTTGACTGTTGACTGTTAACTAATGACAACTGACCACTGACAACTGACCACTGACAACTGTCACAGGTCAACTGACCACTGACAACTGACAACTGTCAACTGTCACAGGTCAACTGTCAACTGTTACATTCCCATGATTTCGTAACCGGCATCGACATACAAAACTTGACCCGTAATCCCGCTAGAGAGATTGCTGCACAGAAAAGCCGCAGCATTTCCCACTTCCTGCTGAGTTACCGTCCGCCGCAGCGGGGCCACTTCCTCAACGTGGTGGATCATGTCCAGAATGCCGCCAACTGCTGACGAAGCCAAAGTCCGAATCGGGCCCGAAGAAATCGCATTTACCCGAATATTTAACGGGCCGAGTTCCGCCGCCAGATAGCGCACATTCATTTCCAAAGCAGCTTTAGCAATTCCCATGACATTATAATTAGGAATTACCCGCACGCCGCCCAAATAAGTTAGCGTGATAATGCTGCCGCCTTCTGCCATCAGCGGTTTAGCAGCAGCACAAAGTCGTACTAGCGAGTAAGCGCTAATATCCAAAGCATTGGAGAAGCCTTGGCGCGAGGTGTTGCTGAAATCTCCCGAAAGTTCGTCCTTGCCGGCAAAAGCCAGACAGTGAACTAGGATATCTAACTTGCCCCACTTGTCGGCGATCGTTTTAAAAGTAGACTCGATTTCGCTTTCGTCTTGGACATTGCAGGGCAGATACAGACTGGGATTGAGCGGCTCCACGAGTTCGGCGACTTTGCGCTCGTGCTTGCCTTTCTCGTCCTTCAAATAAGTTATGCCGAGATTAGCCCCTGCTTTGTGGAGCTGCTGGGCGATGCCCCAGGCGATCGAGCGATTGTTGGCAATGCCCGTAACAAGAGCATTTTTTCCGGTCAAATCTATCATCTGTATTTCTTCTAGAAGCAACTTGCACCGTTCTCGTTGGCTGTATGCGACAACCCCGCCAGTTTAGACACAACTGATTCAGATTTAACTGATTCAGACACAATTGAGACACAATTGAGACACAATTGATATTAATTTTGCTGTGGAGCTATATGGAGGCGGAATTGAAAAAGTTAAGAGAAGGGCTAGATTTAATCATACAGCGTGTGCTTACCTTAACATTAGATAACAGTAACAGAATCCCTAAACATTGGAGGTAGGGCAGTATATTTACTCAATAAGGTTAATCGACAAGTTAAAAACTATTGGTTAGTACAAAGGATCTCGTCGTGACACATGATAGACCGCTAGCAGCCGTGTTCCGCCAAATCAGCGGCGGGGCGTTTCCACCCATTGTGGAAAACTTTGAACGGGGCAAGACAATTTTTTTCCCTGGAGACCCGGCTGAGCGCGTCTACGTTCTCATTAAAGGTGCTGTGAAGCTCTCCAGGGTGTACGAAGCAGGGGAAGAAATTACAGTCGCCCTGCTGCGCGAAAACAGCGTATTTGGGGTGCTGTCTCTGATTACGGGACACAGATCGGACAGATTTTATCACGCGGTAGCCTTTACGCCGGTGGAATTGATCTCGCTGCCGATCGAACAAGTGGAGAAAGCGCTCAAGGAAGACCCGGAATTGTCGATGGTGATGCTTCGGGGACTGTCGTCTCGGATTTTGCAAACCGAGATGATGATCGAAACGCTGGCACACCGAGATATGGGATCGAGACTCGTCAGCTTTTTGTTGATTCTGTGCCGGGATTTTGGCGTGCCAAGTACGGATGGGATTACGATTGATTTGAAGCTGTCCCATCAGGCGATCGCGGAGGCGATCGGCTCGACGCGGGTAACTGTGACTCGTTTGCTGGGGGATCTCAGACAAGAAACCATGATCTCGATCCACAAGAAAAAGATCACAGTTCACAATCCGGTGGCCTTAAGCCAGCAATTCACTTGATGCCGAGAAATTATACGATTTTGGATTTTGGATTCTAGATTCAATCCAAAATCCACAATCTAAAATAAGAAATCGGAATGACTGCTGGATACATCTTAATATTTGTAATGTTAGTGTTGGGCGGTGTGATCGCTACTGTTAGCGATCGCCTTGGGACGAAAGTTGGCAAGGCTAGGTTGAGTTTGTTCAAACTTCGCCCCCGCGATACTGCTGTTGTGGTGACAGTGATGGCCGGCAGCATCCTGTCAGCAATTACTCTGGGCATTTTATTTGCTACCAGCAAGCCGCTGCGAACCGGAGTTTTTAGCATAGACGAAATTCAAAAACGGCTCAACAACGCCCGCAGAGAAATCAACCAAGCCACTCAAGAGAAAAAACGAGTTGAAACTGAATTAGCTCAAGCTTTGGCCGCTCAAGCGCAAGCTAAAGCCAATTTAGAGCAAATTAATCAATCCCTGCAAGCAGCTAATGCCGAACAAGCCCGCACGCAAACAAAATTAAATTCGCTGCGGGCCCAACTCAACAGCGTGGAAGCAGCCAAGTCTAAAACCCAACAGCAGTTAAGTCAGGTAGAAGCGGCGAAATCGCAAACGGCTGAACAGCTTGCTACTGTGGAAGCTGCGAAATCTCGCACCGAAGAACAATTGAAATTGGTGGAAACGGCGCGATCGACTACCAGAGCTCAGCTCGATCGCACCGAGAACCAATTGAAAACAGTTTCAGGTCAAAAAACGACTTTGAGCTCGGAAATCGCCGAACTGCAAGCGGAACGCCAACAGTTAATCCAGCAGCGAGAAGAGGTAAAAACTCAAATTGCGCAGCGGGACAAGGAAATTGCCCAGCGAGAGGCAGAAATTACGAAACGAAATGCGGCAATTGTCGATCGCAACCAGCTAATTGCCGAGCGGGACAAGGAAATTGCCGAGCGTGCGGAAAATCTCGCCCAGCGCGATCGCACAATTGTCGAGCGGGACAAGGTAATTGCGGAGAGGGAAGCACTCTTAGAAACCCTGGGACAGCAACAAGCTCAACTCGAACAGCAACAAACTTTATTGCAACAGCAAGTGCAAGTTTTGGAAAGGGACTTTCAAGCAATTCGCGAGGGAACAGTTGCAATCAGGCGCGGTCAAATTTTAGCTGCTGGCGTCGTTCGCATACAAGAACCGGGTACGGAGAGTCGCGCGATCGATCGACTGTTGCAAGAAGCAAATAAGACCACTGTCGGACTGATGCAGCCGGAAAATACTAAGGTAAGAGAGCAAGTTATTCAAATTACTAAAGCCGAAATCGATCAATTAATCAGTCAGATCAAAGACGGTCAAGATTACGTAGTGCGGATTGTTGCGGGCGCGAATTACCTGCGACAAGAAAAGCGAATTAAGGTATTTGCAGAAGCCGAAATCAATCGAGTGGTGTTCCGGGCTGGAGATGTGATTGCAGGGGTGGCTGTCGATCCCGTAGCCTTGACAGACGAACAGGTGCGACAACAGTTGCAGCAATTGATCGAAGCTTGTCAATTTCGCGCTCGGTTAATTGGTGTTGTCGGCGGTAGAGTCCAAGTTGCGGACAATCGGATTGAAACTTTGGGCGGTTTTGTCGATCGACTACAGCAATATGATAAACCGCTGGAAGTTCGGGCGATCGCCGCCGATGTCACATACATCGCCGGGCCGCTGAAAATAGATTTAGTTGCTCTGTCAAACGGAGTCGTGGTTTTCCGCACCGGACAACAAGATCCAGGTAGGGGAGATTTGAAACTTAGATAAGAAGTGCGATCGATATATCGAATTCGAGCAAAAATTTTGGGCGATCGAACCACAATTTTGCTTGACTTTTTCGCAGGCTTGACATATCATTAAATAATGGGAATCCGTGCCGCCATATATATAAAAATTATATAGCAATCGTAGAGTGCATCGCCACCAAAAATCTGGAAGCACCACCAACAATCTCGCAGCGACGCACCTTACCCAATTAGTAGGGTGTGTCGCCACCAAAAATCTGGAAGCACCACCAATAATCTCACAGCGACGCACCGCACCGCTAAGAGGGCAAAGAAAGAAAATAAGAATCGATCCTTGAGATATTGACATCACAGAACAAAATTTTGCTCAATTAAAATGCAGGAGCGTGCGGTGTAATGTCAGAGAATCAAAATGAACCCAGAGAATACGATGCCGTCCGTGGCGGTCAAAACTTAATTCCTGCCAATGCTGCGGTACTCGGAGGCATTCCCGGCGTTAAAAGCCGCTTAGCCTCACCCATTATCGAAGTGAGAATCGCCGCCCTCTCCGAAGCACTCAAATATGGAGAAGCTGGTTTAGATTTGATAATGCAAGCATTGCAGCACGATGAATCAATACAGGTGAAATTTACTGTCTGTTCACTGCTGAAAGATAGAAACGAGGAGAAGATAAAGCAACATTTACGTAACTATTTTGAATTTGATGTCATCACAGTCGATGCTGAAGGAAAAGAAAACAGTCGCATAAAGTCTTTTGCTCATTACTTCCCTGAAGACTTAGGTAATGGAGTTGTACTAGAAATGGTTTACATTCCTGGTGGCACATTTATGATGGGTTCGCCAGCAACAGAATCAGGTAGAATGAGTTGTGAAAGTCCGCAGCATCAAGTAACAGTACCGACTTTTTATGTAGGAAAATACCCCATCACCCAAGCACAGTGGCAAACAGTGATGAGAAATAATCCATCGCGCTTTAAAGGTAAAAAACGTCCTGTAGAAAGTGTAAACTGGCATGATGCTGTAGAATTCTGCCGAAAACTTTCTGAAAAAACAGGCAAGATTTATCGCTTACTTTCGGAAGCAGAATGGGAATATGCTTGTCGCGCCGGAACTACAACACCTTTCTATTTTGGCGAGACAATTACCACAGATTTAGCTAATTATAACGGGAATTATCCCTTCGGTGGTGAACCGAAGGGACTTAACCGCGCACAAACAATGGATGTGGGGAGTTTTCCTCCGAATCCCTTTGGACTTTATGATATGCACGGTGAGCTTTGCGAATGGTGCAGCGATAAGTGGCACATTAACTATGACGGCGCACCGACTGACGGAAGTTCTTGGGAAACTGGAACACATGATTACCGAATCAAGCGTGGAGGTTCGTTGTACCGCAATGCGTTCTATTGCCGTACTGCCTTCCGTAACTACGACTATGCGGGCGACTTGCTCCTGATGGTGGGTTTTCGTGTTGCGGTAGCTTTGGCTGTCCCTTCCTCCCTGTCTTCCCTGTGAGGACTCTTCTCTACTCTTTAGATAGTAGGGTGCGTCGCCATCTACAATTTGCAAATCAAATCGACAATCTCACAGCTACGCACCGCCTGCACAGGCGTGAGAGAAACCGGGTTTTGGCGCGGGGGTGAAAGAAACCGGGTTTTTTGGATAAATTAAAACGGGAAGTAAAGATTATGACAAAAACTTAGTTTCTGATTTTAGGCATTATATGGCCGCACGGATTCCCATGATGATATAATATGTCAATCCCACAAAAA
>NZ_JAUBOJ010000152.1:0-15466 GCF_036700185.1 Microcoleus sp. BM001215392
GGAGGGACTTGAAGCCTCCCATGCCTATAAATGACTATACTTTTACCAGCTATCAATATTTATCCTCAGTCCAACTCCAGCTTTCCTAAGCAATTCCTCTTGAATCCAACATCCTCACTTTAGGAGTCAAAGCAGGAGTCAAAGCAGGAGTCAAAGCAGGAATCTTCACCAAACCCTCCCGTTTGTTAGCCCGCAGGCTGTTACCTAAAACCATTTCCGATAGATCCGGCATTTCTTGCCAACAGCGCGAGCAGAACCAATAAACCCGATTGTGGCGAGCGTGGCGGAGCAATTGAGAGGAGCAACAAGGGCAGCTATTCATGATATTTTTAAACCTTTTGTAAGATATGGAGCGATAACCAATTGATTGCAAAAATTGACAAATGTCGGCGCATCTCAAATTCAGACACAACAATAAAAAATCTTTTTTCACTCAAAACGCTGAATGTCTCGCAAGTAGCTCTTTTGGACGCCCAACAGCAACACCACAATCAAAAGCTGAATGCTCCAAGGAGCGCAAGAGAAACCGCCAATAAAACAACCGAGTCCGGCAAAAGCCACTAGCACAAAAATATCTTGAGAGGTTTGCCAGTAAATCCAGACGGCCACCAGGGAAAGTACGAGTAGCAAAATGTAAGCTGAGGGCATGGTTATCTTCTCCTGAGGTGTCTGCTGGCAGTCAGGATCGATGCCTGACGATGCGATCAAACTTAAAGCGAAAACCTGAAGAAGTTATGAAGACCCGGAAGTTGTTACAAAAAGTAAAATACTTCGATCGCCCTAATATTTATCCTGTGAATCAGTCCGCTTGGGATCGGAATCTTTTAGAGGCCAAAGGCTATGAAAAATAGATATGGAGATTGCTTAGTTTTTCTATTGGGCTCGCATCGGCTGCTCGCAGCGCACAACAAATACCGCTTAAGCAGCGCAGATTAGTGTCATGTGAAGTTCACCACAAACATTCACCGGAGTTTCACCACTTGCTACCGGACTGAGGTTTTTAGTTTTAAACTAGATAGGACGAAAGCCGTCGGGTCTTTCCTCCTGGCTGATATCCCGCGCGATCGCCTTGCCATCAATCTGAGGCACCATACTAAAGAAACCCTGTTGTTCACGTGTATTTGCCTGCAAGAGTCGCGATCGCCATATACGATGCAATTAACGGGCGCGATTATTTATACTTCCTCCCAGCCCAAAGCTTTGGCGACCTGAGCAGCCAAAGACATCGGTTCAAAAGGTTTAGCAATAACGCTCACCACCCCCAAATCCGCGAACATCCGCCTGTCACTAGCCAGAGCCTTAGCCGTCAGTAAAATTACCGGAATGTGCTGCGTAGCACTATTAGCTTGTAACTGTTGAAAAGTAGTAGGCCCGTCTTGGTCGGGCATCATCACATCCAAGAGAATAGCATCAGGCTGTTCGGCAAGAGCCTTAGCCACACCCTCGCGGCCCGAACTCGCTGTGAGCACTTCCCAGCCCCCGACTACCTCAAGACTGACTTGAGCTACTTCCCGAATATCTTCAGCATCGTCAATCACTAAGATGCGTTTGGCAGTCAAAATTAACATCTTTTTTATGAATTAGAACTTATCGTCCACAGTAGAGGCTAAATGTGAATATTTTGTAAAGCAAACTATTTTATAATAAAAAAAGTACAAAGCCTATCCCTTTTTGGAGTCAGATCCATGCGGTGTACTTTGGGGCGGTCTCAATTTTTAACTGTGCCAATTCTTTAACCGTCTATATGTTTTCATCTCAGTAAGAAAAAATCTAACTATCAGCACCTGCGCCCAACCCTTACTAAATAACGCTTTGGCAATTATTCAATTTTAAAATCTACAATCTCAACTCTCAAAAGGTATAGTTTGGGGTAGACCCGAGTAGAAATTAACTTTCAGTCGCCACCGCCTCCCCGAGTACCGGCAGACTTAAGAAAAAAGTGCTGCCCTCACCCAAAACGCTCTCCACCCACATTCGGCCCCCGTGCTGCTGCACGATACTGCGACAAATAGCCAGCCCCAAACCAGTACCTCCCTTCTGGCGACAATCAGAAGCATCAACCTGTTGAAAGCGCTCAAAGACTATCTCCAGCTTGTCCGCCGGAATGCCCCGCCCTTGGTCTTTGACGGCAATCACGATCGACAAATTCACAGGTGAGTGCTGGTGGATACCAGGCTCAGCACATAACAAAGATGGGGACGAAACCAAATTCAAGCCACCTTTTTCTTGTGCCACAGCCGGATTCTGCGTCAACTCCCCGCTCAGCCAAATTGTACCACCCTCGGGCGAAAACTTGATAGCATTGCTCAGCAAATTTGTCAAGGTCTGAATTAGTCGATCGGGAACACCCCGCAACTGCGCCCCCACAGTCCTCACCAACAGAGTAACTCCCGCTTTCTGAGCCATTCCCTGCATCTCGTCGGCAGCCTGCAACATCAGCTCGCCCACATTGCAAGTTTGTTTGATGGTGGTGCTGTAACTCGACTCCATCCGCTCTAAATCCAGGATGTCATTGATCAAGCGCACCAAGCGGTCAGTATTGCTCACAGCAATCTCCAGCATCCGCTTACCTTTGTGCGGGTGAGCATCAAGCAGCCCGCTGTTGAGGAGGCCGAGGGCGCCGTGAATCGAGGTCATGGGCGTCCGCAGTTCGTGGCTGACAACGGAGATGAATTCATCTTTCATGCGCTCGATCGCCAGCCGATCGGTGATATCTTTAAAAGTCACCACAGCTCCAATAATTTCGCCTCGTTCGCGCATCGGAGCGACAACGTACTCAACTGGAAAACTGCTACCGTCTCGCCGCCAAAACATCTCATCGGTAACGCGCCGCGCTTCTCCGTCTGCCAAAGTGTCTAAAATTTGAGAACTTACCAACGGCCGATTACCAGTCGCCGCGGCGCTGTTTGTTGTCAGCTCAGACCCGGAATTGATGTTTGTTGCAGGTGACAAAGGCTCTATCGCCCCTGGGCGTTCATTCTGTGAACGATTTATGGTTTCAAACAGCGGTTTATCGATCAATTCCTTCGATTCGCAGCCGGCCATTCTTACCGCCGCCGGATTGACAAAAGTTACTTTTCCTTGTTTGTTCAACCCGCAAATTCCTTCTCCTGCGGAGAACAAAATCATTTCTGTCTGGTGGCGCAGTTGTTCGAGAGCTTTTTCGACTCGCTTGCTGTCGGTGATGTCGCGAGCGATGGTAGAAACCCCAGTTACCGCTCCGGTGGCATCTTTAATCGGAGAAATTGTCAGGGACACATCTATCTGTTGGCCGTCTTTGCGCAAGTGTAGGGTTTCGTAATGGTCGATAGTAGCTCCCCCCCGAATATTTTCCAGAATTTGCGACATTTCCTTAGGGCGTTCGGGTATTGCTAAAATTTCGATCGACTCCCCCTTGACGGACTGCGCGCAGTAGCCATAAATTTTCTCGGCTCCTGCATTCCAGCTCTGAATCGTCCCGCCGAGGCTTTTGCCGATGATGCCGTCGTCGCAAGACTCGACAATGGACGCCAAGCGCACGAGTTCGTCTCTAGCTTGCTTGTATTCAGTGATGTCGCGACCCAAAATCACGATACTTTTGCGTCTGCCGTCCGGGTGAAATACTGGTACTTTAATCACATCGTAGATTTTTACAGTACCGTTCGATCGCGGAATCACTTCTTCTCCCCTACAAAGCTGACCTTTTTCCCACGCGCAGCTATCGCTGACTTGGCACGCCTGTAGAGCCTCTCGGTAAAAAATGCTGAGTTCTCCTAGCTGAGCATCTGTCAGGCCGCGGTATTCATCTGCTGATAGCTCGAACAATTCTAATATCGCTTGATTTGCCTTTTGCCACTTCCCATCACCATCTTTAAAGCAGGCAATATCTGGCATGGCATTCATCAGCAAGTCCAGATAGGAGTTTTCTCGCAGTGCAGATTCTACCTGCGCCCGCTTAGCAATTTCCCGTTGCAGGTTTTCGTTTGCCGCTTGCAGCGAGTCGATTAACAAACTTTCTGTAAAAGTCCGTTCTTTAATTACTTCTTGAAGTCTGTGGATTTCTAGAGATAGCTGTCTGCGGGCGAACAAATTTTCTACCCGCAATTGAAGTTGGGCAGTATCTATCGGACTGAGTATCCAATCGTCTATTCTGCGATCGAGTTCTGTTGCGCTCAGCTTTAACTGCCGCTCGGAAACAGCAGGTATTTGGGATTTGCCAACCAACAAAAATGGTAAAAATATCGGAGCTGCTGCTGCTTTTAATGCTTCTACCATCGGGCCGACGCGCTCGAAATTTTCCTCGTCAAGAATGCACAAGTCAAAAGTAATTTCGAGAATGGGAAATTCCGAGTATGGTTCTGCCATCCCATCTAGTACCGTCACCTCATGCTCGGTGTTGAGGTGCGCGATCGGCAAATTACATTGTTGCAGGCGATCTATCAATAGCAAAATGCGGCTCATTAGTTTGATTATTTCCTAATGACTAATGATTTGATACGGAATTAAATTCACCCATTATCGGTTAGTAGCAAAGACTAAATTTCTCACAAAACAGAGGACTGAAGTCCTCACTACTAACTAATTTTATCGAGATCGAGCGATGGTCGGCTGCCACCAGAGCGATCGAAAAAGCAGGCGAAGCTGAAACCAGAATTCAATAAAAATTATATTCTTGAAGTTTAATTGTTTGTCAAGTCAAACAATTATCGCTCTCAAATATGGCTCCATCGAAATTATACCCTGCCAGCAGTTCCACTATAGCCGTATCTACCCCTTGCAGCGCCGCCCAGCAGGCAATTTAGACAAAAATTATTACCAGCATTCGGCACCTTCAACTGTCACAATCGGTTTTTACTTATTTAGAGCGTTGATTTCAGCTAAAAATTAGAGTTTTATAGCGTATATACACTGATAAAACTTTACTCAATGACATAATTTATAACTTTAAAAATAGAAGTTTTTGCGTAATTATACTGTGTAACGCGCTAGCGGAACGTGGACAGCGGACAGTGGACAGTTGACAGTGGACAGTTGACAGTGGACAGCTAGCCTCCCTGTAGCCGAAGGTTTGACAGCTTGCCGTGTAATTCATGCTGTCGCGACTTGTCCCCCCGCAGTCGAAGGGACTCGAAGCAAGCCGAAGCAAGTTTAAGGGTTGGCTGTTTGCTGGCGACTTATCCGGCGTAACCTTGAGCACAGTCTTTCATGAAGTCAAAGGGTTGGCAGTGGGCTATTGGCAGTGGGCTGTTGGCTGTCAAAAATTAGACTGCGCTTGCTTGGGCTGCAAACTGTCAACTGTCAATAAATAGCCGCCCACTGCCCACTGACAACTGTCAACTCTCAACTCTCAACTGCCCACTGCCCACTGTCAACTGTCAACTAACTTTTTACGGCATTCCGATCGCAATCAAAGAATCCAACGGCAGACAGGTAGAATAGCGCTCCCCCGAAGATAAAACCGCAATCAGCCTCATTTGCCAGTCGGGCATAATCTGCAAATCCGCCCAGGGCACAGCTACCTCCAAACATTTATCCAGTCCCACTTGGGCGCGGCTGATGCGGGGATGCCACTCATCGCCCTCTCCTGCTTCCTGAAACCAAATCGATTTTGTCAGCAAATTAATCTCTAACTGATGGTGGAATCGATAGTTTAAGGGTGCTTCGTCGGGCAAATCAGACAGCGGAATCAGACTGTTGTGCATCGTGCGATCGGGATAAAACCAAAACAAATTTAACTGCGGCGGGCAATCAATGCCCGGCCGCACTCCTGCATTGAAGTCAGTGCGAAGGTAAAAATTCAAGTGGTCAACTCCGTACCAAAGTCGCTGAATTGCCGAACTCCGGTGCATCGTACCCCGGGCTCCCCCAACTTCAATCCGGCCGGCTTTGTCCCAATCCTGTTCGTTGCCGATACCGTCGATAATCGGGTGAATAAAGCTCAGCGGCAGGTGGTCGCCTTGAACCTCGTGGGCCTCTACTTGCCGCAGCACTTCAGGGGGTACAGGTTCGCCCAGAGCTTCGTAAATTCCGGCTACGTGTTCGCGGAATAGCCGATCGAACATGGCATCTTGATTCGATGTGTGGCCTTCGCCAAACCACCAAAACCAGTCTGAACCTTCGGCTGCGAAAAGCGCTTCCCAAGCTTCTGGGTTGCTTTCTTCTGTGGCTTCTGGATGATTTGCCAATACTTGTCTCGCCGCCCCTAGCAAATCCCAAGCCCGATTTTTCGCGGGATCGCCGATCCAAGTTGTCAGGGAACCGTCTACCCAAGAACCCGTGTGCAGTTCGGCCGCGGGTATGGTGGCGGTAGCTGGGAATTGGTCGAGAAATTCCGAGACGGTGACTAATTTGATATCTGGGTTGAGGCTGAGGGTTTCATAGAGCGATTCTAAGAAGGGTTTGCCGTCTTGGGGATAGAATTCCCAGCAATTTTCGCCGTCTAGGGCGATCGTCACCAACCACGGATTTTCTAAAGCTGTTTGACCGTCCGGTTGTCGGTGTTTGAGAGTTCTGCCGATCGCCTCTAAGTGTCCCACCAAATCTGATGCTGCTTTCTTCGGTTCCATGGAACCATAGGTAAACCCAATCAAATCAGACAATCGGTGGTCTCTAAATACGATCGCCAAATCACCGTCAGGAGTTTCTAAACGGTAAGGGCGATATAACAATTCTGGTTCAAAAACATTCCCCGCCGCATCGCGGTGAAAAAAGTGTTTAATTGTCCACCCCAATACCGCCTCATCCGAGACAATCCATTTAAACCCTTGTTTAGCAATGTATGGCAAAATTTCCGGGCTTACTGCTTGTTCCGACGGCCACAAACCCCGCGGTTGGCATTCAAATCTGTCTTGATACATATCCCAGGCTTTTCTCAAATGTCTGGGAATATCTTCTGCCCACTGAAACCGATGTTGTGGCAGCGTCATGTTGGGAATAGCTATCCGCCCACCGTTGGTGTCAGCAAGCAGCGGCAAAATCGGGTGCGTATAGGGAGTTGTGGAGACTTCCAACTGTCCCTGGGCTTGCATTTTACGGTGCTGAGGAATGATTCTGGCGAGGATTTCTTTTTGTTTTGAGTATATCTTTTCTCGGTCTGCGAGACTGAAGTTTTGTCCTTGTTTCAGCCAGCCTGCAATCTCGGGGTCGTCCCAAAACAGCGGATCGATCCAACCTAAATTGTGCCACGCCAGCAAGTCGCCATAATCCTGCAAATTCCAGTTTCCCAAGCACCACTGAATGCCTTTTTCTTGCCGCTGAGTGTAGAGTTGAGCGTAGCGGGGATGCGGCTGGATTAGGGTGTGGTAATTGGCGTCAAAGAAGTGTTCTAAAATGAACTCTTTTTCTGCGATATTTAAAGTTTCTACTGCCTTGAGAGTTACCGCCAAGTAAGGGTCTAACGCTTTGTCGGCGATGCAGTCTTCTATCTGCAAAATCAAGGACGGAACCAAGTTTACTGTTTGATGCAGTTTGGGATATTTTGCCAAAATCAACACTAAATCCAAGTAGTCTTTGACTCCGTGCAAGCGCACCCAAGGCAGTCGGTAGCTATCTGCTTGGAGGTCAAATTTTGGGGAGTGCAACAAAGGCGAGTTTGACCTAGAACTGGTGTCTGACCCAGCGGCAGATGCCCGAGATTTATACAAAGGCTGGTGCTGGTGCCAAATAAAGGCGACGTAGAGAGGATGTGACATTGGTAATGAGTTATGAATGAGGTAGTTACGTGTTGTGCAACTTTCCGATAAATTCCACTTCGTTCCCTAACATCAAGTTTATGATGTTTTTGTTAAGTAGAGTGGAACTAAGCCCGATGTCCGACCTACACATTTAGGGCGCGGGGAGTTGCTGACCAATATGGTGTCGATCGCTCCACAGAGCAGCTTTGGCGAGCAACACTGTTGAGGTAGAAAATCTAGAAATCTTGCCGTCAATGGCTCCAGAGATAGATGATAGTTTTCTTTGTTAGCAGGCAGGCTGCTAAATGCAATAAGTATCACAACTTGGTTTAAAAGCCCGCTCTTTCGGTTTCCCTTACCCTAAATTTATTATGTCATCAGTTAAACAGCTTGCTGTCCGAGGGGCAGTATGGACGATCGCTAGCTATGGGATCAGTCAGGTGCTGCGGTTGGGTAGTAACCTGATCCTGACTCGCTTGCTAGTACCCGAAATGTTTGGTCTGATCGGTCTGGTTTACGTGTTTATCACGGCTCTGCACCTGTTCTCAGATGTCGGTATCGGTACTAGCCTGATCCAAAACAAGCGTGGGGAAGAACCAGATTTTCTCAACACAGCCTGGACTTTGCAGGTATATCGCGGCGTGATTCTTTGGTTGTGCACGCTTTTGCTAGCCTGGCCAATTTCCCATTTATACCAACAGCCTCAGTTTATCTGGTTGATCCCTGTGGTGGGTTTGGGGACAGTGATCAGCGGGTTCAATTCAACTTCGGTGTTCACGCTCAACCGGAATATGGCTTTTCGTAAGCTAGCAATTTTTGAGTTGTCGGGACAGTCGATCGGGATTGTGGTAATGATTGTGTGGGCTTGGTTCAGTCCGACCCTCTGGGCGATATTGATGGGTTCCTTCGCATCGCAAATTCTGCAATTGGCGTTGAGCCACTATTGGAATTCTGGTTCGCCTCACCGCTTCATCTTGAATCAACAGATAGTTAGAGAAATTCTGTCTTTTGGAAAGTGGATATTTGTGTCCACGGCTTTAACATTTTTTGCTGAGCAAGCCGATCGGCTGATTCTCGGTAAAATACTGACGTTGGATGTCTTGGGCGTTTACGGGGTTGCTCTGACACTTGCTGACATACCTCGCTCTATTACTTTAGCCCTAAGTGGCAAGGTGATGTTTCCGGCTATTACCAAGTTTGCTGAGGAGCCGCGCGAGATACTTCGCGCTAAGATTCTTAAAAATCGCCAACCGATCCTGATCGCATTTGCTGCTGGATTAGCACTTTTGGTTAGCTTTGGGGATGTCGTCATTAAGATACTGTATGACGATAGGTATATTGACGCTGCTTGGATGTTGCCGATCCTAGCTCTGGGTATTTGGCCTCGGGTACTCTGCAATACTGGTATTGAGTCGGTTCTATTTGCGATTGGCAAGATTCAATATCCCGCTTTCGGTCAATTTTTGCGCTTTATCTGGACTAGCCTCGGCATCTGGGTGGGATTTTCCCTCGTCGGATTACCGGGGGCGATCGCTGCCGTTGCTCTCAATGACCTTGGCTTCTACGCTGCAATTAGCTACGGTCTCTGGCGCGAAAAAGTCAGTTGTCTGCTCCAAGATTTGCAAGCTACACTTCTGCTGTTCGGGTTACTTGCAGCAATCCTGGCTGCTCGCTACTCTTTGGGGTTTGGTCTTCCGATCGATTTACTGCTGCAAAAATACTTTTAAATTTCAGCCCTCATTCACGTGCTGAGTGAGTTGAGGGCCCTACAGACTATTCATTACTTTAATCCTGTTCCTTTCAGGTAGAGGTCGCCCCCAACTCTCAACTCTCAACCCTTCGGCTTCGCTCGGGGGGCGAGCTGTCGGCTGTCAACCCCTCGACTCCCCTCGACTTCGCTCGCGGCAAGTCGCCCAAGCGTGAGCTTCGACTACACGGCAAGCTGTCCACTGTCCACTGTCCACTGTCCACTGTCCACTGTCCACTGTCCACTGAATCAAGGCCGCCGCCCGACGAGCCGGGACACCCCTTCAGAGAAGTACCGGGGACGTACTGCTTGGTTGGAGATGTAATGGATCGCGATCGCCTCGGAAGCATTCGTCTCCTGTCCCATCTGATACGAAGGCGGCAGTTGATTCCACCCGAACTCCCCCGCCGTCAGGGCCAACAGCATTTGCTCTGCAAAATAATGGGCGCGCCATTCGGGCTTGTAGGCGACGAGCATCCGCTCCATGAACCTAAACTGCTCGTCGCCAAATTTAGGCAGAACCACCAGCCCGCCGTTGAATCTCGATTCAATGCGAGCGCCGCACTGCGCCTCTACCTCGTTCACCGGAGCGCAGACACTCACCCAGTCAAATGTGTCGCGGAAACTGGTTAGGGCCGGGCTTTTTAGAGCAGCACACTGTTCTAGAACCTCAGCGGGTCGATCGAATACCAAAACATCGGAGTCTATACCAACCACAACTCGGGCGTTTTCTGACATATGAGAACCGAGGAGTCGCGAGCCGAAAAAGTGAGTGTGAGAGAAGGTGCGCAAAAATTCAAACTCGCTCCCGGCCAACCGCCGATCGACCAAACTTCCGACCTCTTCCGGCAACAGGAATCGCACTTGGGGAAAGAATTTGCGAAACCGCAAGACATCTTCCGGGCTGATGGAACCGTCGGATTGGATGACTGGGGTCATCTTGCCGTCTCCCCATCGCAGCAGGCTCCACAAGCTCCAGATTCCCATGGTTACGTTGGAATGACTGCACAGCATATGAAGTTCTACATCCGACGCCACAGGAGTCTCGATCGGGCTGAGAACACCTTCGGACATTAACTGATCGAGCAGGTTCCCCGCCCAACGATTCAGACTATCGAGGCGCCATTTGTAGCGGACTTCCCGATGTCCGCCGTCCAACAATACATACTTTGCGTATCCCACCTGCTGGCGAATCGCCTGCAAAAAGTTCTGGGAAGAAGGGGTAGCATTCATCGTCTTTAATGGCTCCATGCGCTTTCCTAAATACAAGCAGGTAGTGCTCTGACGCTCGATAGTCTAGAATTCAGACCTATCCAAGAATCGAGGGCGGGGACTGTGAAATTACTAACAAGCCCAAGCTACATTACCTGTTCGACTTCGGCAATTTCTGGGATAGCCTCGCGCAGGCGGCGTTCAATGCCCATTCTCAGGGTCATTGTGGAACTGGGACAAGAGCCGCAAGCTCCTTGCAGTCTCAGGTGTACTACTGGGCCGTCGATTTCTACGAGTTCGACGTTGCCGCCGTCGGAGATCAGGTAGGGGCGCATTTCATCGAGAACTGTTTCGACGTTATCTCTGGTTAGTGCTAGTGTCGTCATATTTTTGCCTTTGTGATGATTTTTTACTGTTTGTTCGGTTCGAGCGTAGCCTGACTTACTGTCAAATCCAGCCGTCTTGGGCGCGCAACTTCGATCTGTAGGGTGGGCGACGGGCCGCGCACCCTAATCTATAAGATTAAACTACTGCTGGTTCTAGCAGTTTGACGTTGGAATAGTTAAACTCGGTTGTTGTCAGTTGACCTTTTTCTTTCGATCGCACTACTTGCTTGGTCATCACATAATAGTCGCCTATTTTGTCAAAGGTATCTTCAAATTCTAGTTCTCTGATGATTTCGTTGGTTTCTGGGTTGCGGAAAACCGCATCATAGTGGCTGGCCAAAGAACCTTCGGGTGTCTCTAAGCTTTGGTGCGTGTCAATTACGAAAGCCATGCGGCCCATCACCCGGCTGACTTGACAAATTGACAGACCTCGGATTTTATAGTTCGAGCCCATTGAGTCGCCTTGCACTAAAATATCCACAGCTTCGCTGCTGTCCTTCTCGCCGAGGGTGAAGGTATTTTTGCCGTGAGATTTTTCAAAGGTCGATCGCTTGCGGTGGGTAACAATGTCCCGCATTTGGGTGTAAACGCTCTGCTTGACTTCCTCGTCTGCTATGCCGCTGACTTCCACTGTCATGTCTGGTTTGATGGAAACATGACCCGTATATACTTCGTCGCCGCCTTTGAGTTCAATATCGGCGCTGTAACCGGGAAAGTTGGCATCCCAGGTGTAACGGTGTTCGTAAGCAGCGCGAAATAAATCGCGAGCGTTGGCTGGTTCTGTCATAAATCTCTCTTTCTATTTAACACCCATCTAGTTTAGCTTAACCGCTTCGGGCAACGCATTCAGCGCACAGGCGGGTTTCCGAATCCCGCCCGCGCGCTCGGACAGAGGGTGCTGCTGGGTTTTTGTTCCATCGCCACAAAAATCAACTGTGATGTATTGGTTGCTCGAATGCGGGAGTCAAGTGACAAAATGGCTGGAGGTATCCATCGCGGTCGATCGGCATCCACCAGTTTAGTTATGGGTTATCTTAAAAAAACTGGTGTTCGCTTTTTACGGGTTGCACCTTTAGCAACTATTAGATAGAACTCCCCATTAATAAAATGCTAGAAACCGTCTACAAACATTTAGAAAAGTTGCAGCAACAAGTTAAAGACTTGCCGCCTGCCCAACAGGCAATTTTAAAACAAGCGGTCGAAGAGTTATCAAATAGTCTGCAAGAAATGACAGCGAGCAGCCTTTTTGAAAGCGCCACAAATAAAGCAGCTAAGCTGGTTGAATTTGAAAAAACCAATCATTTGTTGGAACGTACTGTGGCGCAGCAAACAACGCAAGTCAGAAAGTTACAGGAACAATTGGACAAAGAAATAAGCCAGCATCGCCGGGACAATCTAGCATTGACTAAAAGCGAAGCTAAACTGCAAGCAGCCTTGCGGAATTCTCCCGATATAATTAGTATTATCGGCTCCGACGGGCGAGTAAAATACCACAGTGCAGCTCTAGAGCGGGTTTTGGGTTACAATTCAGAAGAAAGAATTGGCAAGTTTCACGGTGAGTTGATCCATCCAGACGATTTGCTGGCTTGGCGCTCTTATTTTGGTAATCTGCTAGAAAATCCCGGAGTTGGGAAACCGATCGAATATCGCAAACGTCACGCTAACGGTTCTTGGATCTACTTGGAGTCGATCGGCAACAGTTTGCTTTACGATTCTAGCGTGCAAGGAATTCTGATTGTTTCCCGGGAAATTGGGGAACGCAAGCAAGCAGAAATCGCAGTGCGGGACTCGGAATCGCACTACAAAATTATATCGCAAATTACTTCTGATTTTGCCTATTCTTGGCAGGTACTCGCAGACGGCAAGTTCGCCTGCGAATGGGCTACAGAGGCTTTTGAGCGCTGCACGGGCAGCCTTCCGAAACAATTAGAATCCTTGGGTTGGTGGAGTTTGGAACTCGTTCATCCCGATGACAGAGAAATGTTAATCAAGCAATTAGAAGGTTGTACTTTCAGCCGCACGGGAACCAACGAATATCGCATTATCGATCGCCAAAAACAGGTGCGCTGGCTGCGGGATTCGTGGCAAGCTGTGTGGGACAAAACTGAAGGGCGGGTTGTCCGTTTGTGGGGCGTTTGTCAGGATATTACCACTTTCAAGCAAGGAGAATTGAAGCTGCAACTGGCGAACGAAGTTTTGCAAGCGCAGGTAACATCGGCACCGCTGGCAGTTAACTGTATCGGCAATGATGGCACCACTGTTGTGTGGAACCGCGCTGCTGAAGAACTTTTTGGCTGGACTGCTGCTGAGGTGTTGGGGCAACCTTTGCCGAATATTCTGGAAGGACAAAAGCAGGATTTTTACGGGGTGCTGAAGTCTGCATCCAATGGCAAACTGCAAAATGGTTTGGAAGTGTCTTTGTTGAAAAAAGATGGTAGCTCGATCGATGTTTGGATGTGGGCTGCACCCATACGAGATGCTGGCGGCGAGACACTCGGCACTATCAATATATTTTCTGACCTTTCAGAACGCAAGCGGATAGAGGAGGAACGCCAAAAACTAGCAGCACTCAAAAATATGGAAGAACCTTTTTGGGCGCGCTATGTCAGCCCTTCCAAAACTCCGAGTAAAAAGCGCGATAAGTAATGCGATCGATCGCCAGTTAAAAACCTTAACAAGTTGAAACAGTCATGTTTTGCTGGAGAGTTTGCTTGGCTTAAAATCAGTGTTGTAGGTTTGCAATCAAGACTTTAACTCTCCGATCTTTATGGGGAATTGCATTTCTAACACTCAAACCGATTGAATCTGCATCTGGCGACACAAATAATATGATAAATACACCCGGATGGTACCTGAAGTAATTGGTATGCCCGACTCTAGCAAACCGTGATTGCATAAAAATAATTTGTAACCTGCTGCCGAATTTATAGAAACAATCTATAGATGAAAATGTCGGCTTTGCTAGGCACAAGACTGATCTGCACGCCGTCACAGCCTACTTTTTAAGTCTCCGGCTCCAATTTTGACTGGTGCTGAGATTTCTCCTGAATCCTCAAATCCGCTAACTCTGCATGGGTCTTGCAAGCTTCAGTTACCTGAATGCAATCTAAAACATTACCAATTACCTTAGAAAGGTGGAGAGCTGAACGGTGAGCTTCTTGGATAAAACTTCTCTCCTCTATTGGATCGTCTGCCATATCATCTACGGTTAGTTGAAGATAGCCGATGATGTGATTTAAGGGAGTGCGAATCTCATGGGATGCTGTCAACAAGAATTGCTTTTTGAGCTGGGATATTTCTTGTGTTCGCTGGCTGTTTTGCTGATAGAGGGTGGCAAGGGCGATCGCGCTTCCTACTTGATCTGCAAGTTCTTGTGCGAATTCGATCTGGCCTTCAGTCCAAGGTCGATCGATCTTACCATCCCCCGACAATTCGCTCTGACACCGATGCAAACTAATTATGCCGTTAGGTTGCTCTTGATAAGCCGTAGCCACCACTAGCACCGACTGCCACTCACAACAATCGTCGGCTGTAAAGGACTCTATTACCACAGGTTCGAGGGTGGCTAGAGCTTGAATGAAATGAGGTGCTGATGTCAGCGAGACTTCCATTCCCAGCATAGGTAGAAATGGTTTTTGGCAGTATTCAGCAGCTACTTTGACTTTCAGGCTAGAAATTTGATAGGGACAAATAATGCAGCGGCTGACGCCTAGTGTTTGTCCCAGACTTTTAACTGTTTGCTGCCAAATACTATCAATATCCAAACTGCGACGAATTTTTCTACCAATTTGGAGTAACAGTTTTTGCGATTGAGCTGATATTTGCTGATTCATAGCAACCGTTTTCTCTGAAACTGGAAAAATTGTATCACTCCGCCAACACAGCAGGAATTTAGTTAACTTACCAGTCGCAGGTTGTCCGACTAAGGAATTACGTAATTACACTTGTATCCTGGCACAGTATGCTAAAAAATACTCAGTAGTCTAGGTATCTTTACAATATCTTTATGAGTATTACATGAAATTGAAGTCGTCAAGCTTTCTTAATATATCTTTACATTTGGGGTGCTGAATCTGGATTTGTCTTGTGAGTTGGCGTTAACTCTGGTGAATTGCGTATTGCTGGGGGTAGATTCGTTGGTAGAAGCGTTCAGGGGAGCGATCGACGTTAAGTTTGATTCCTAGCCCTCGGGTTCAACTGATGCGAGTTCTGGGGCGACACGGAATTACGGGGCGACGGTCTGAAGAGAAAACATCCCACAAGCGAACTCAGAAGCAATAAATGTAATAAATGATACTTACTAACTATATCTAATGCAGTATGAAAATTGCAAATTATTGATAACTTTATATCCGGGAAACAGAAGTCATGGATACAGCGATACATAGCGTTTTTCTCAAAGATCGGCTATGTCCCAATACGGTTCACTTAAGACAGATCCCCCCTAACCCCCCTTAAAAAGGGGGGGA
>NZ_JAUBOJ010000153.1:0-15435 GCF_036700185.1 Microcoleus sp. BM001215392
AACTAATAACTTATCTGCGGTCATGCTTCGCCCTCTTCAAAAACCAGATGCACCCCTTGGGGCGAAGGCGATCCAATCGGGAAAATTCCCAATACTGGGAATTTTATAGTGGCGATTCGCTGGCGCTTGGGGCGAACGTGAGTCGCGGGGGATTCCCTCCGCTACGCTGGGTTCCTGCTGCAAGACACAATATATGGGGTCGTGTGTAAATCCTGTTTGTTAGAACTTGCGATCTTCCCCGCTATTAAACTAAATCCCTGTCAGGGATTGAAACGTAAAAATTTCCACTTTTGGAAATACCTGACTTAAAAAATTGTTGAGTTCGGGATGCTACAGCCTCGATCGCCCCTCTCTCCCATTTCCTTTGCGTCAAGAGCGATCGTCCCTTTAATCAGCTTCCCAGTCGGTACGATCCATAGTTGAGATCGTGACAAGTGGTTTTTTGTAGCGCAATATACCCGTACTTGCCCCTAAGTCTGGGATTGTTGCGTAAGTCCTATTATTTTCAATATTGGAAATTCCCAGCGCTGGGAATGCCTGACTTGAAAAATTGTTGAGTTCGGGATGCTATGGCCTCGATCACTCCTGTCTCCCATTTCCTCTGCGTCAAGTGCGATCGCCCAAACCACCACCCAAACCAACTACTTGCCTAATATCACAGCATCCGTACTGCTAGCAAAAGCCGGACTAATAAATTCCTCCTTCTCGAACAGCGTGATGTAACCCTGATCTACAGCTAGCTGCATCACTTCCTGAAGAAAACCTCTGAGCACATCTAATACGTGAGTGCGATCGCACTCAAACACTTTTTCCCAGCAAGAATTTCCAAACTTAGTCAAAGTACAGATAATGCGATCGTCCGTAGGTAACAACGTAATAACAAACCAACTATCAGCAAAACTTATTACTATTTTTCGACCTTGTGAGAGATTAGCAATTTCTTTGGGAAAGTTACTTTCAATCATCATACAGATATCTGGATCTAAAAATACCTCTTTTTGAGCATCACCTATTTCAATTAAAACTTTATGGTTGTATTCAAAACAGAAACGCCGCCATCCCATTTCAAAATGAGAAAGCTCTCCTAATGGATCTTCTGGAGGATCGGCCCAGTCTTCTAAGAAACGCTCTCCTAATTTAAAATTAAATTTTTGACTGCTATTCATGGCTGCTACTCCTATTTAATTGCCGCAGGCTGACACCATCAACTATCGGATAACCGCAATTGAGAGTTCCATCAAAATTTCTTTGGATAAAAGCGCGAGTGACGTTTTCAGTTATCCTGCGATCGGGATGGTAAACTTTACCTATCGGACGATGAAAATCAATGATGTATTCTCCTCGATATTTCGGTACTAATTGCTCAGCTATTATCCAATCCTCTGCATTTAGCCATTGTCCTTGGTCATCGTTAGTGCTTGCGGCTCTTCCGATCAATCTGTTGGCTGTAAGTTTGGGGCCGTGATGGCGAGCAATACGATCGTAGGCTTTCGTTGATTTAGGATTGTTCCATTGCGGTTCGGTTCCGCTTCCTATCCATTCACAACCGCTCCCAACTTCTCTGCTTGAATCTATTATATACTGTTGGACAATTTCTGCCACTTGTATCGGTCTTTTATTTGTACAAAATACATGATATCAAACAAGATGTAAGTTGAGTTTCGCTTGTTTTTACAGCAATTTGACCAACAACGGCAAATGATCCGAACCAATATTGGAACCGATCGCCCTTTCGACAGTCCTCAGCGACTTACTGTGCAAACAATGGTCGATCGGAATCCTCAGCAGCGAAGGCAAACTCGCAGGCCAGCTTGTTTGCAGGCCGAAACCCAATTGAGAATTAATTAAATTGCTATCAACCGTAAATTGACGAAATCGACCGCACCAAGGAGTCGAATTTAAATCGCCGATCGCAATTACCGCTCTTTTCTCTACTTGCTGCTGATTAATGCTCCACTTCGCAACCTCATCAAATTCTATCTTTTGAAACTCGGAAGCACCCTTGCCATTAGTACCGCGAGCCGTTGATGTACTCAGAATCGCTAGTTCTTTGCCTTCCCGGCGGACAATAACTTCAATCATCGGCCGTGGCGAATAGGCAGGCATATACAAGATTTGAGATGTGACTATTTCAATGTTCGGCGCAGCAGATATTGGCACTAGCATCGCCACACCCAGGGAATTGTCTGAGGGCAATACTGTATGTAATTTATAATTGGTTAAGTCAGAGTTTAACTTGTTTAGCCATGTGGGAGTCACTTCTTGCAAAAATATCAGATCGGCTTTTTGGCTGCTGATGTACTCGATCGCACGAGCATATTCGAGATTGTGGCGATCGAGGTTAGCATGGAAAATAGTTAAAGGAATAGAATTTGAGGAAACTGATAAATTGGGATGAAAAAAGAGTGGTAGAATCGCCACTAAATTTAGTGCGAACGGTACGCCGAACAGAAAACTCAATTTTTGTCGATAAATCCCGCCCACAATTAGAGCGATCGCCAATATCAAGCAATATTGAAGACGAGGATGGTCGAGAACTTCAAAACTCCATAATTTAGTTCCAAATAAACCCAATATTGTAGCTAGTGCGACAAATAATGCGAATAAATTGAGTAACAGTATTGTGGTTTCGATCGCCAGATTTTTCATTTTTATTAAGTTATTCGTTATTTGTTAAAACATCCATCTAATTATGAATTAGAGACAATTTAATATCGATATTTGAGCATTTAACTATTAGGTAATGAGGTGAAAATGTTAAAAAATGCTATTCGATCGCACTTACGGATTTTTCAGCCTGCGCTGCGCTCTAGGTTTTGTAAAGAAACCTTAATTATACAACCATTTTTACCGATTGCTGCTATAGTAATGCCAAGTCAGGGAACTACTAAAATAATAATTAGCCTCGGATTCGATAAAAAATTTAGTACGCTGTTCATATTACCCAAAAAATTGTAGGCTATGAAACCGCACTTATTAATCATGACTTTAGGGGCGATCGCACTTTTCGGCCTGCCCAGTTGCTCAACAAACACCAGCACCCCTGCGGATACGACTGTTGCGACGGTAGCAGCGCCAACTGATGCCTCGATCAAAATCGGAGTTTCAAGCAGCACAGTAGGTGTGATTCAGACCCTAGCTACTAATTACGAATCCACCTCCCAAAACAGCAAAATAACTCAGTTAGAACCCGGACAATCTGAAACAGTCATTGCAGGAGTCAAACAACAACTTATTGATATTGGTGCAATCTCTAAAACATTAAAGCCCGAGGAAGATGATGGCACATTAGAGTTTCGTGAAGTCGCCCACGATGCCCTTCTCGTTGCTACTCATCCCAGCGTCACAGGGGTGAAAAACCTGACCACTAAAGACCTCAAAGCCATTTACAGCGGCACCTTGAGCAACTGGAAGGAACTGGGCGGGCCTGATGCTAAGATTGTGGTACTCGATCGCCCAGAAGATGAATCAGCCAAGCGCCTCCTCCGCAAACACTATCTCGGAAAAGATTTGAAGAGTTCACCGCAAGCAGTGATATTACGAAAAGAAGGAGAATTAATCGAAGCAATTCAAAGCACTCCCTACAGCATCGGTACTTTTTCCCTGGCTTACGCCATTTCTCATAAACTACCCGTAAACCGTCTGGCCCTGAACAATGTGGAAGCGACAGCCGAAAATGTCAAAGCAGGCAAATATCAGATGGTACGCCCGATCGCAATTCTCTGGCATAAAAACGCTTCGGAGTCTACTCAAGGGCTGATTAAATACATTTTTAGCCCGTCAGGAACCACTGCTTTGGAGAAGTCTGGGTTTGTTGTTAGTAAATAGCATCAACTTGAGCTGCGAACCTAGTGTCAGCTTACTGATGAGTTAACAATCTTCTCGATCCTTCTCTATTCAGCTTTGTTAAAAGGGGACTAGACGATCGATTCCCCATTTTTAAGGAATATTTACTGGTATCGAGAGTGCAAGGCAAGCTAGATTTATTAAACAACTCGACGTTTAAATTGACACTACATCGTTTTAGCTACACTCAATCCTAGGTTGAAGTAGATATGTTACAGGGCTTCAGATATGTGCGACTCCCAATCTCAGTCAAGCTGTTGTCTCCTTTGTTGGTGGCATTCCTTAGCTTGTGGACTGTCGGAACCGTTGGCTTTGGTTATTTTGCCAGACAAAACTTAGAAGAAACAGCGCGGAAGGAAATAGAAGATCGGGTTACATTGCTGGAACAGGATCTGAAGCAAAAACAAGAAGTGCTCTACTTAAAAGCTCGTTGGGTGAGCGAGGACAGCAATGTCGTCAGCGCCGTTGCTGCGGGCGATCGCACTTTATTACTTCGTATAATATTACCGATCCAGGCATCATTAAAACTGGATTTTATCAGAATCGTTGATCCAAATGGTCAACTCTTAGTGTCTTCGCAGCAGGGAGCGCTGACACAAGCAATATTACAAGATACTGCCATCAATCGTGCGGCTCGTGCTGGACTAAGTTTATCGGGCATTTTGCTAGCAGAAAATGGGGCTGTGTCCTCCGTCGTAGGGTTGATCTCGATCAAATCCTCCGCAAAAATTCTGGCTGGCTTGGTGTTAGGGAGTGCGATTGACGACGCACTACTCCAGCAAATTCGCGGTAACACATCCATGCACTTCGTTGCCTTCCAAGGCGATCGCATAACTGCTTCTACTTTACAGCTTAATCGCGATCGCCCCTGGCAAGCTCCCAAGCCAAAATCTCTACCTAAAGTGGCAAAGATTGCAGGCGAAAACTACTTGATTAAAACGATCGAGCTACCAGGATTCGATGGCGCAACCCTCAAAATCGCCATACTCAAGTCTGTCATACAAACCGAACAAGCAGAACAAAAGTTGTGGTTAGTGGTGGGTGGCTTTGGGCTGCTGGGAAGTTTCCTAGTGACGGGAGTGACACTTTGGGGATTTCGCATCACACAATCTCTGGGGCGTCGGATTCAAAGCCTAACCCAAGCAACCCAGCAATTAGCCCAAGGCGACTTAAGCACTCGAATTCCCGCCAACAACCAAGATGAAGTGGGGATGCTCGCACAATCATTTAACGTTATGGCACAAGAGCTGACAAATCGCGATCGGCAACTAAGCAAACAAATGCAGGAATTAGAAAAAACGCTGAAAGAATTGCATCGTACCCAGAGTCAAATGGTGCAGAGTGAAAAAATGTCAGCATTAGGACAAATGGTAGCAGGCGTAGCCCATGAAATCAACAATCCAGTTAGCTTTATTCACGGCAACATCACATACGTCAATCAATATACACAAGAACTGCTGCGATTGCTGAATTCTTATCAACAGCACTATCCAAATCCCCCCCCATCGCTGCAAGCAGAACTAGATGATATCGATCTAAATTTTCTGAATGAAGATATGAGCAAGGTACTGCACTCGATGCAGGTAGGATCGGATCGCATTCGATAAATTGTAATTTCTCTGCGCAACTTTTCCCGCCTAGATCAATCAGAATTGAAATTTGTCAACCTGCATGAAGGAATTGATAATACATTAATGATTTTGCAACACCGCCTCAAAGCTACAGCAGAACACCCAGCGATTGAAATAGTTAAACAATATGGCGATTTGCCGAAAGTCGAATGCTATGCAGGACAACTCAACCAAGTATTTATGAACCTGCTAGTAAACGCCATTGACGCCTTGGAAGAAATCAATAAAGGACGCAGTTTCGAGCAGATCGCCACCAACCCAAACACTATCTGCATTACGACTTCTCAGCCTGAGCTCAACCAAGTGCAGATAGCCTTTACCGATAATGGTGCAGGCATTCCCGAGAATGTGCGATCGCGTTTATTTGACCCTTTCTTTACCACAAAACCCGTAGGTAAAGGAACAGGATTAGGCTTATCTATTAGCTATCAGATAATTGCTGAAAAGCATGGCGGAAAATTATGCTGTGATGCTGCACAAAACTGCGGTACAAAATTTATCATCGAGCTGCCAATATCTGGCAAGCATTAAGTGTAGTAGGGAAACAATTAAAGTGCATCTAATAAATTTGGCAAATATGTTTGTATGGGCGAAGCATGACATTAGTGAATATGGGACGATAACTAATAACTTATATGCGGTCATGCCGAGAGCCCTCTTTAAAACTCTGAAGGTTTGATCGTTCGGACTTTAGTCCGCATTCACCCGAAGACTAAAATCCGAACGAGCGAACCAATCTTAGGAGCGTAATTCAGGTAAATGACATGATTTAACATTAACAAAAAGGGTTTGTATTGCCATTATTTCTGTGTTGGGGCTGCGGACTTCAGTCCGCACTACGAACCGAACCTTCCTTACTTATTGCGATCGTTCGAGCGGACGTGATATCACTCGATCGCAACCAAAACATAGTATCTTGTCGGGGCGGGTTGAGGTAAGAATCTCTGATAAAAACCAGTTGATTAATACAAAACCTGCCCTCAACCCAGGTCAGGTTTATGTGTACCTACCTACCTACCTATATGAACCCAACCTAACAATCAGGATTACGGAGTAGGATTGGGATACATCGCGTGTACCGAATTGATTTCTGCTACGATATGTTTATCCAGCGTCACCTCCAAACTGCTGAGATTTTCCTCAAGTTGTGCGATCGATGTTGCACCGATAATTGTGCTAGTTACAAAAAAGCGCGATCGCACATAAGCCAAAGCCATCTGCGCCGGACTCAAATCGTGCTTTTTAGCAATCTCAACATACGCTTTTACCGCATCGTTAAGATTATTTTTATCATAACGCTGACCGAATCCTGCAAATAAAGCCAGTCGCGAATTTTCCGGGATTCCATTTAGATATTTGCCCGTTAAAACTCCGAAACCCAAAGGACTGTAAGCCATCAAACCCACATTTTTAAAGCGGCAAGTTTCTGCCAAGTTCATGTGAAAAGTCCGATTGCTCAAACTAAAAGCATTCTGAATCGAAATAACTTTTGGCAAACCGTGTTTTTCTGCTAATGAGCAAAACTCGCAAACTCCCCAAGGCGTCTCATTACTCAAACCCAAATAGCGGATTTTCCCAGCTTTAATCAAATCAGCAAATACCTCTAATTGTTCTAAAATTGGGATTGTTTCGCGCTCTTGGGCGATGTCGTAGTCCGGTGCGCCAAATAGCGGCACGTAGCGATCGGGCCAGTGGATCTGATACAGGTCGATGTAGTCTGTTTGCAGGCGTTTCAGGCTGTCGTTCAGGGCTTTTTCCACATTTGGGCGATCGATCTGATTTTTCCCTTCGCGAATCCACTTTAATCGAGTGCTTCTTCCGGCTACCTTAGTCGCTATAATCACTTTATCCCGCTGCTGTCTCGCCAACCATTCACCGATATATTCCTCGGTTTTTCCCTGAGTTTCCGGCTTCCCCGGCACAGGATACATTTCCGCTGTATCGATAAAGTTGATGCCTCTAGAAATTGCAAGATCGAGTTGTTGTGCCGCATCTTCCACGGTGTTTTGCTGGCCGTAAGTCATCGTACCCAAACAGATTTCAGATACTGATAAGTCGCTGTCGCCTAGTTTTTTGTATTCCATGATTTCGATTGCGGGAAAATTATCTGATTCTATATTACCCAAAAAAGATGACTCGATTTACAAGACAGCAAAAAAGTGCGAGATCCTTTCTATCTTAATTCCTCTGCGCTCTCTGCGCCCTCTGCGCTTAAAAAAAAATAAAAAATATCTGCACTTAAATGTTAATATAAATAATTCGTATTCCTCAAATGTATGAGTAGCCGCCCGCCGAAAGTTCCGCTTGTAAATCTCTCCCTGCAAAACCAACCGCTTCAAACTCAAATAGAACAAGTAATTCGAGAAATCATCCAGCGGGGAGACTTTATTTTAGGTCAAGCATTGACCGAATTTGAAACAGCATTTGCCGCAGCTTCGGGAGTAAAATACGGCGTAGGAGTGGCTTGCGGAACAGATGCGATCGCCCTCGGACTGCAAGCTGTCGGCATTCATCCGGGCGACGAAATTATTTTACCAGCCAACACATTTATCGCCACCGTAATCGCCGTCATCCAAGCCAAAGCAGTACCTATTCTGGTAGATTGTGACCCGGAAACTGCGTTAATTGACCTGACAGCAGCCGAAACAGCAATAACCTCAAAAACGAAAGCAATTATCCCCGTACACCTCTACGGTCAAATGGTGTCCCCCACTGAGATTTTAGATTTGGCAAACCGCCACGATTTAATTATATTTGAAGATGCCGCCCAAGCGCACTTAGCCGAAAGAGAAGGATACCGTGCAGGTTCCTTTGGGAAAGCAGCAGCATTCAGCTTTTATCCGAGCAAAAACCTCGGCTGTTTTGGCGACGGCGGGATGTTAATCACTAACGATGCAGAAGTCGCAGAAAAAATGCGAACTCTCCGCAATTACGGAGCACCCAGCAAGTATTTGCACACAGAAATGGGTACCAACAGCCGCCTCGACAATTTGCAAGCGGCTGTGCTGAATGTGAAATTGCCTTACTTAGAAAAATGGAATCGCGATCGCCACGAGGCAGCTCAATATTACAATACTCTACTAGAACCGCTAACACCCAAAGGCATTGTACCGATCGCCAATCACAGCAGCACAGGTCACATTTATCACCTTTACGTCATCAAAATTACTGAGAAAAGCCCCTTAGCCAAGCCCGTCCCTACGGGAGGCTCACCAACAAAGACGATCGCCCGCAACCAGCTTCAAGAAAAACTCGCCCAGCAGGGCATTCAAACAGGCATCCACTATCCCGTACCTTGCCACCTGCAACCAGCCTACCAAAACTTAGGCAATCCGGGCGACTTCCCCCACGCAGAAACCCTGTGCCAACAGATTTTATCGTTGCCAATGTATCCTGGATTGAGGAATACTGAGATCGAGCAGGTGGTACGGGCGATCGAGCGATCGTTTGACAGTTGACGGTTGACAGTTGACCGCTTGACAGAAGGAAGACGCAATACTGAAGACCTAAAAAGACATACACAGTAAACTGTTTAGCGATCGGTATTTTACCTTTAATTAAGTGGATGTACTTAATTGTGCATAAAAGTTATGCTGAGGGTGTTTCAAGCAGTAGGGTGCTGTTCTCAAAACCTGGGACTAGGGAATTAACAAATCTATAACTCATAGTTCAAAACCGCTTTCGTGTTGTTCGGCCTGGCGCGGCAATCTCAAAACTTCTCAAACCATGCACATCCAGCGCAGAATTCGCATTGTTCTCAAGCGATACCTCCTGGGCGAAGGTATCGCAATACTCTTAGTGCTGCTGTACGCCCCCCTGGTAGTACACTGGTACGACGGCTGGTTCAACAAAAACATCAGCATCGAACACGAATATTTCAGCCACGGAATCATTGGTTTGCCCTACGCGGCTTATATTGCAGGGACGAACCGAAAGTGCTGGCTGCGCTTGCCCAACTCGCAGCATTTTTTAGGAAGCTTTTTGCTGGTACTAGCAACACTTTTTTATCTCAGTCGCTTGAGCGATTTTGTAAATCTATCCCTGGGAGTAATGCTGGCTGGCATTTGCTTGTCTTTAAAAGGAATCAGCGGCTTAAAATTGCAGGGAATGCCGCTTATATTCATATTTTTGGCTTCGCCAAACCACATTCCTTACCTGATAGAACCCTATGCCTTACCGCTGCAACACTTCATTGCTGAAACATCTGGCTCGATCTTAATCCACCTTGGTCTCAAGGTAAGAGTAGAAGAAATTTATCTCTACGTCAACGATCGCATTGTCGAAGTTGCTCCCCACTGTGCAGGCTTAAAAATGCTGTTTACAAGTCTTTACGTCAGCTTAATTCTGCTGGATTGGACGGGAGTTTGGATGTCCCACAAAAGAAGTATTTTGTTTTTAGCAGCTACATCTATCATTAGCATTAGTTCTAACATTTTCCGCAACACTTTGCTAACTTACTTTCACGGAACCGAGAGAGAGACGCTTTTTAATTGGCTCCACGCCGGATGGGGCGGAGACTTGTACTCTGCTTGTATACTAGGCTTGTTGGTACTTCTGATCAACGGGATAGAAAAGTATTTGCCAAGCCAGCCTGCCAATTAATGAAACAAATGATTTCAGCACGGAAACTACTGCGGCAGTACCAATCTAAAATTGTGGTACTGGTGTTGTTGCTGGTACTGGTTGTAGCAGTAGCAATTCCCGGCTACGCGACGGGAACGTGGCCTTGGACAAACCCGCCAACAGTTGCAAACCTGCCACAATTGAAAAATTTGCGCCAAAACGGGATGAGACTTCCGGGCTGGGAAGTCATTCGCCTCCAGAATAACGTCCAAATTGGCGGCCACAGGTGGTTAGTTGAAGAAATTAAAAATCATCAAACAATCGCCATTTTATTGCTGTTGCCTCAAAATAGCGCCAAAAACCAGCCCCAGGTAGAATGGCTGGACATCGATGGATTTCACCGGTGGGAAACAGATTCTCACCGCAGTTTGAAATTTACAGTTAAATTAGCGTCAATACCGCAGCAGCAGCCGCCTACCGTCGATGCCCGGTTTTTCCGAAGCTGGACACCCGAACAAACTTTTGCTGTCATGCAGTGGTACGCTTGGCCTAACGGGGGTTCTCCAGCCACCAGCCGCTGGTTTTGGCAAGATAGCATTGCGAGGCTGTGGAACCGCCGCGCCTCTTGGGTTGCTGTCAGTATCATCATTCCCCTTCAACCGGGCAGCGATATTAAGATAGTTGAACCGCTGCTGGAATCTCTGGCTCAGACTGTTCAGACTCAATTAATTGCAGAAGTTTTTATGGTAAAGTAGATTTTTTAAGAGAGTTAAGTGCGAGTAGAATTTAATATTTAGAGCAGCTCACGAAAGAGTAAAAAGTATTTTTGGGGAGCCTGATAATGCGAGAGTTAAAAAGCGCAAATATACCGCGGCTTTCAATTTTAGTAAGGTGGCGGGCGAGCTTTTTACCGCACCGAAATTATCTAGCATCTCTCGCGTTACATTCTTCGGTATCTACATAAAAATCCTGATGGTGCCGCCAATAAATATTTTCAGTTGAGACTGGCAGAGATGAAACTAACAAATCAGTGCATCGCTCAAAATATTACCCTTTTTGAACCTCTCAAAATCCAGGTAAAATCCCGAATTAAAAATCGCGTTGCTTTTTGCTTAGCAGGTCTGCATTCAACTGCTTGGACTTTATCTTTTGCTGCGCTATTCTGCGGCTTGAACGGCAAAGTTTTTGTGAAAACGGCTGTAGCCCAATCTGCTGTTCCTACTTCCCAGCGGTTCGTACCGCCGCCACCGCCGCCGAGACTCCCAGTACCCCCGCTGGAGCGGCGCCCCAACTTGAACCGGGACATTAACCCAGCTTTTCGGAACCGACCCTATCGCCTCGGCCCGGGAGACCAGATTGCTATTCAAGTTCAGCGGTTCCCAGAGCTGAGTTTTACGGGCGCTATCAGCCCTGAGGGAATTATTGTACTGCCGCTGATTGGCACAGTAAACCTGCGCGGCCTGACAGTGGAAGAATCGCAGCAGCGCCTCCGCGAGCGCTTTGCTCAATTTATCAAAAATCCTCAAGTCTCCGCTGCTTTGCTGGTTCAGCGCTCGGTAGTGGTGACGGTGACGGGGGAAGTGGCGAGACCTGGTTTTTATCCGCTGCTAACGCCACAGCTTCCGGCGGCTCTGGCGGCTGCTTCTGGGACGACTCCGACGGCTGAACTGCGGGCGGTGCGCGTGCGGCGGAGTTTACCGGGGGGTGTGGTTGTAGAGCAAGTTGTGGATATTTTGACACCGCTACAAACTGGTATTGCTCCGCCGGATTTGCGTTTGGAAGATGGAGATGCGATCGTTGTACCTTACAAACAAGTGACGCCCGATCGCAAGTCGGATCAAGATTTAGCATCCAGGTACAGCCTCGCCGCTGCGGCTGTACCGGTTCAAATCACCGTCACCGGAGAAGTCAGCAAACCCGGTTTTTACACGCTGGCGGCGGGTGCGGGTCGAATTTCGGCTGCTTTGGTGGTTGCCGGTGGAGTCACCGCCAAAGCCGATTTGCGGGCGGTGCGAGTGCGGCGGACGCTGGTAGACGGCTCCTCGGTGGAGGAACCCATCGACCTCTACACTCCCCTAGCAAAAGCTAACGATTTGTTCGATTTTCCTTTGGCCTCGGGAGATGTGATTGTCATCCCCGAATTGGACGCGAGTACCAAAAACCTAGACTATGACAAAGCTCTGGTGGCGCGGTCTACCTTAATTAAGCCTCGGATCTACGTTCGAGTTTTGAGTTACGCTAGTGGTGGTTTGACCTCGTTTTACCTAGAAAATGGCAGCAAGTTTTTAGATGCTATCAACAACTTGCCGGTCAATCTGGCTGACTTGCGCAAAATGGCTCTGATTCGGTTCGACCAAAAACAAGGTAGAGCTATCAACCGCAAGATAGATGCTAAAGCTGCTTTGGAGGGCAATATTTCTCAAAACCCGATGCTGGAAGATAATGATGTGATTGTGATTGGTAGGAATCTGGTAGAGCGCGTTAGTTATGCAATCAATACTGTGACTCGACCTTTCCGCGATACTTTGGGATTTATTCTGTTCTTTGAGCAGTTAAGGAATGGAGTGACAAATCTGTTCGGGCCGACACCTAATAATAATAATAGGTAGGTAGTCAGTGGGCAGTTGTTAGTTGGCAGTGGGCAGTGGGCAGTGGGCAGTTGTTAGAAGCGCAAAGTTGCAATTTATCGCGAACTTGATTTAACCTTTTTAGTATTTGGCAAATCGTCTAAATGAGACTAAAAAGTGTTGTTTGGGGTGCCAACATCCCCGCTCCCACTCCTCAGTAAAACACAGATTATTCGGTAATCGATCGGGATTTATTGTTAAGAATTCGCAATCTAAAATCTAAAATCTAAAATCTAAAATCTTTATGACTTTATCAGTTGTTAAACGTTATTTAATTGCTTTCGACCAATACAAGTGGGTGGGACTTGCCACTCTGGCGGCGACTGTGGGCGTGTCAGGAGTAGTGGCCGTGCAGCCAAGTCAGGCGCCGGTTTATGTGGCTGCCGGTACGCTGGCTTACCGGAGACCGAGCGTGATTTTTTCATCGACTACGACGAAAATTCAACAGGAAGGACAAGAAATAACTAAAGATATGCTGCTGGATAGAAGGGTGGTTGAAGCAGCAGCTAAAAAAGTTAATGTTTCTCCTAAAAAGCTGACGGACGACGTGCAGGTAAAAATGCCTGCTAAGAATAATGACCCCAGCGCTTTGATTCAAGTATTGTACAAAAATGCCGATCGCAAAAAAGCAGAAGCGGTAGCAGAGGCGCTGATGAAGGAAATGGTAGCCCGCAGCCAAACTATTAATACTTCTAGACTGCGAGAAACGATCGCCCAAATTAACAAGCGCTTGCCGAAAGTAACTCAGGAACTCAGACAGACGGAAGAAAAATTAGAAGCCTACGAAAAACGAGAAGGAACTTCTATTTTAGCAGCTCAGAACGGTGCGCTGCCGCAAGCGATTACCGGCAGCGAACAGCAGCAGCGGCAACTCCGCTTGCAGTTAGGAGGAATTGAAGCTCAAATTAAAAGCTTGCAGGATCGCTTGGGATTGAATGTAGAGCAAGCTTACGTCGCTCAAGCGCTGTCTGCCGATCCAATTATTGCGCAACTGCGAGTGCAACTGTTTTCGATCGAATCTCAGCTCAAAATTCTGCGCGCCGACTTGCAGGAGGAACACCCGAAAATTGTAGAATTGCTCAAGCAAAAACAAGCTTTTGAACAGCAGTTGCAGCAGCGACAATCTGAAGTGCTTGGGGGTAACGGAGTGGCCGCTCCGCTGCGAAGTGCCGATCGAATTCGGGTAGACTCTTCTTTAGACCCAGCCAGACAGCAGCTAGCTCAAAATTTGATTGCTTTACAAACGCAGCGGGATATGGTAGCACAGCAACTCAAAGGAGTCGAAAAAACCGAACAGCTATTGCGCCAGGAACACGCCAAAATCCCCAACAAGCAGCTAGAACAAGCGCGGTTGGCCCAGCAAGTGGCGCTGAAAAAAGCTCTCTACGACAAAATGCAGTCGGCTTTGGTAGATGCTGAGGCGGCGGTAGCAGAGACAACGGGGAGTTTGACAATCGCCCAACTTCCCAAAACTGATGATGTTGAGTCTAGCAAAAGAGGTTTACCCGTAATGCTGGCGGTGGGTGGATTTGTGGGATTGCTGCTGGGCGGCGGGCTGATATTTTTGTTGGGGATGCTCAATGGCAAGTTTTACAGTTGGGAAGAAGTGCGGGCGGCTTTGGTGGAAAAAGAGGTGCCGGTACTGGGAGTTTTGCCAGAAGTAACGGTGTTTGATTCCTACGGCGACGATCGGATGCCTCTGGCTTTAGATCCCAATTCTCCCTATTTGGAATTTTACGAGCGGTTGCGCACTAATTTGCGCAGGATCGGGGACAAACCGGTGAAGGTGGTGCTGCTGACTTCGGCGACTGATTTGGAGGGGAAGAGTTTTAGCGCTTACAATTTGGCAATTGCGTCGGCTCGATCGGGCAAACGGACTTTATTAATTGAAGCAGATTTGCGATCGGCTTCCAATGTCGAATCTTTGAGAATCGCAGCAGATCCTCTGGCGGCGGTGGAACCTTTGCACTATTACGGCAATATCAGCGAGTGCGTCCATTTGGTGCCGGAGGTAGAGAACCTATACGTGGTGCCGAGTCCGGGCTTTTTGCGCCAGGCATCGGCGGTACTCGAATCGAGCGAAATGCGGAGATTGTTCGATGATGTTCGCAACCGCTTTGATTTTGTAGTTGTGGATTCTCCGGCGTTGAGCGAGTGCAACGACGCGCTGACTTTGGAACCGTATACGGACGGTATGATTTTGGTGGCGCGACCTGGTTATACTCTGTCTAGTATGTTGTCTGAGGCTGCGGATCAGTTGCTGCAATCGGAGGAGGAGGATTCGCACAAATCCGGGCCGCGGCTGTTGGGAGCGGTTATTAATGGTGCTGATATTGCAGTGAAGTTCCGCCACGATATTGATGAGCTAGAATTGCCTTTGAGTGCGATCGGCGATGGGGCGATCGAAGTGCGATCGAGACAATTACCGCAGCAGTCAAAGCCCAAAAACAAAGCTATTAATAGCAAAATCAACTAAATTAGGGCACTTAATTCTGGTAAAGCAATTCTCAATATTTTCTATCATTGCCAGGAAAGCTCTTATGAACGCGATCTCTTATGAAAGCAATCCCAATGATTGCGATCGCTTAGGAATCAAAATTAAATAACTTACAATTTTCATTGTGGTTGTGGGATGTCCCGCCCCTCCCACAATAAGAGAGTGTAAATTATTTAATTCGCGCTCCTTATTTCCTCGGAATCACAGTAGACTTGAATTGCATAAGTCTTCTTTTCGATACAGAAACCGCAGATGTCAGACAGATAAACAC
>NZ_JAUBOJ010000154.1:0-15408 GCF_036700185.1 Microcoleus sp. BM001215392
CGGACTGCCGGACTGCCGGACTGCCGGACTGCCGGACTGCCGGACTGCCGGACTGTGGGTTTGACCTTGAATTGACACAACGAAATGCAAGGCCGTGTTCCTATAAACTCGGTTTCTGGTACTCGCGCGCTAGCCTTATTAACAAATAATACGGGAGTGTAACTCAACTGGATAGAGTGTCGAGCTTCTACCTCGAATGTTGTGGGTTCGAGTCCTACCGCTCCTGTTAAATGGGTTCGTAGCTTAACTGGAAAAGCATCTAACTGGCTGTTAGAAAGATATCGGTTCAAATCCGATCGCAATCCACCAATTTTGGGTCTGTAGCTTAATTGGAAAAGCGCCTAGTTCGCACCTAGGAAAATGTCAGTTCGATTCTGACCAGTATCCACCAAAAACGGGGTCATAGCTCAATTGGTAGAGCGCTTGCCTTGCACGCAAGAGGTTAGGAGTTCAATTCTCCTTGATTCCATGCGGTGTCTGAAGCCAAAGTGGTAGCGGCGCTGGTCTGTGGAACCAGTAATAGCGGGTTCAATTCCCGTCAGACACCCTTGGAAGCATTGGTGTTAACTTAGCTTTACACCCGCAGTCCGGCAGGGGTTTAAACCCCCGCCGATGGAGCAAAAGTCCTCTAAAAGAGGACTAATGAATTCTTCAGTCCTCTTTGAGAGGACTTGCGCTATGAGACAGGGAATTAATTCCCTGGCGGACTGCAACGAAGCGCGTATTTGTTGACACCAATGCCTTGGAAGATGCCGCTAAACGGTTGGCAACTAATCTTTAAAACCAGGGTACAGGTAACTGTAAAAGTTCGATTCCTTCATCTTCTGTTTCCTATCAAATTCGGTTAATTGTACCGATAATTGTAGGGAAATAGCACTGCTAATTGGTGTCAATTTTCTAGATAGTACCTGTAGTCCGGCAGGGGTTTAAACCCCTGCCTCATAGCTAAAGTCCTCTCAAAGAGGACTGAAGAAATTATTAGTCTTCTTAGTCCTCTTTCAGAGGACTTTAGCTATGAGACGGGGAATTAATTCCCTGTCGGAGTGGGGAATTAATCTTAAGTTGACATCGCGGGCTATCTTTATCGATGTGGTGCGATTTGGCAGGTATTTGATCTGAATGTTTTGCATGATGGAAGATGCCGCTAAACGGTTGGCAACTGGTCTTGAAAACCAGGGTACAGGTAACACCTGTAAGGGTTCGATTCCTTCATCTTCCTCTTTCCACCAGAAGTCGAAAAGCGAGACGCCGTGCTGATAACGCGGGGATAGGAGGGGCAGTACCTCCCTGGTGGATAATTGGTTTATAATAAATCTAGGTTTGGTAGTTATTCAACAGAAAAGCCATGAGGATTCAAGTTCTAAAATTAGAATTGATTCAGTAGATTTTGCTGTCTAGTCTTGAAGAATATATGTTGCCATGAAATATCTCATGTTTGATTTCCGAAATAGATTTGCTATCCTGTAGCAATAGAAGATTTGGGGAGGTCGCCTAATTTGGAATGGCACCGCAAAAACTAGGTAAAGCGGCTCTCAAAAGGACGATCGCGTTTGTTGAGTAGGGTAAAAAGTTGCTTCGCGACGTTCCCTGAAAACACAAACTGGCAGCGGGTTGCAGATGCACTGAAAGGAATTAACAGTCCGAGATGGGGGCAGTTCCCGTCTGCTTGCGGGCAGTAAGGAAGCGCGTTTCCTGAAAGTTGCTGTCGATCGATGCGGGTTCGAGTCCCGTCCTCTCCATTCTTGGTTCAAGTCCAAATCGAAGAGTTTCAACCCGTGCCCTAACAGTTAAAGCATACATACCCGGCTGTTAACCGACTAAAACCAATGCTTTGCGGACTTGCACGGGTTGAACCTCAGAACCTCAGTTGCGGTTGAGGTTTAGATCGCGATCGCAACTGCCGATCGGGCGCAGTTTGGTCATCAACTGCTTCAGCAAGAAGCCGTTGCTGTTCCAAGCTGTATAAGGAGTGGCCCCTTGTCCCTTCAAGCACAAGGTTTGTCGGGCTTTGTTGTGGCAGATAGTTGCCAACAGGCTAACGACAGCCACTAAGCCGAGTTCATCGACAAGGGCTTCGAGTTCATCTTGAGTCACAAGTACACCTCCAGGGTTGACTATTCCTGAATAGTGCCATATAGTACCTTTAAAGGGTACTCCCAGTATTCTAATAGTACCTTTATTCGGATTCATCCACGAGGTTGTATTCCTTGACGGCCGCCATGACTAGCAGAGTTGACATGGGAACTCCAGTCTGCTGGGAGATTTTTCTCAGTTTTTCGTGCAAACTCTTGGGAACTGTGACTTTAATCACAGCAGTCTCTTCTTTGTCAGCCATTTCAAGCAGTCATATTTAGTTGACATCAGCTTATCTCCTTTTGAGACCGATCGCCCTTTGCTGCGATCGACTGTAGGGTTGTGGGCGATCGGATTGGTGCGAAAAACCGCATTACACCGGCAGTCCAGCAGGGGTTTAAACCCCTGCCTCAAAGCGAAAGTCCTCTAAAGAGGACTAAGAAAACTAATAGATTCTTTAGTCCTCTTTAGAGGACTTCAGCTATTAGCCAGGGAATTAATTCCCTGGCGGATTGCGGGCGGGCGCGTATTTGTTAAGACCAATGGGGCGATCGCACCCTGATAAAATAGTTACAGCAGCCAAACTGCCCGCAAACAAATAAAGAAGGTTAAATATGCGAAAACTAATATATTACGTGGCTTGCACGGTTGACGGTTTTATTGCTCGCGAAGATGGCTCATTTGATTGTTTTCCAATGTCAGGAGAGCATTTCGCCGATTTGTTCGATCGCTTTCCCGAAACTATTCCGGCGCACCTTCACGAAGCACTAGACATTCGCGCAGGAAACAAGCAATTTGATGCTGTTTTGATGGGACGCAAAACCTATGAAGTCGGGTTAAATGTCGGTTTGACTAATCCTTATCCCAGCTTGAAACAGTATGTCTTTTCGCGCAGTATGCCAGCCAGCCCAGATGGGAATGTTGCACTGGTTTCAGACAATGCTGTTGAATTAGTTCAACAATTGAAGCAGGAAACGGGTAAAGATATCTGGCTGTGCGGTGGCGGCGAATTAGCGGCAACGGTTGTTTCCGAGATTGACGAGATGATTGTCAAGTTGAATCCGGTAGTCATTGGGGCGGGCATTCCGATGTTTGCGAGGGCGATCGCACCTACTAATCTGGAACTAGGCGATCGCAAAATCTACAGTAACGGTTTCATGCTGCTGCACTATCGATTGCAGAAATGAGGTGTTTGGGCGATCGGATCGAATAGCATCAGGTCGTACATCCAGGAATCGAGTGGTTTATAATAAGTCTAGATTTGCTAATCATTAAACCTAAAAGCCATGAGCATTCAAGTTCTTAAATTAGAATTGATTCAATGGATTTTGCTATCAAAGCATATTCAAATTTTAAAAGAAATCCAAAAACTGAAAGAAAATTCACCCGAAAAGACTGCTCTCCTCAAACCTCGTCAATTTGGCTGTGGCAAAGGAGTTTTTACTTACATTGCGGATGATTTTGATGAAACACCTCCTGGTTTTGAAGAATATATGTTGCCATGAAATATCTAATTGACACTCACATTCTAATTAAGTTACTCCATTACGATAAATTACAATATCTCCCTTTTGACCATCAACATATTTCGAGCGCCTAATTATTTCTCAAGCCCCAGCAGAAGATTAAACTATTATTACACATGACGATAGGTTCAAACAGTACGATGTAAAATGGTTGTAATCTCAAATTGTGGTAATCTCAATATACAGCAACAGATTCATGTTGGTGTATTATCGAGTGAAGCACGGCGAAGGCAAATTTTAGGTTGAACTTATGATTGATTTAAAACAGTTTAATTATTACTTAGTGCTCGATCTTGCAGCAACCTGCTCCAATCAAGGAACTATCCCACGAAATCAGATGGAAATCATCGAGATAGGAGCAGTTATGGTAGAGTCCAAAAAGCTAAAAATCGTTGATGAATTTCAAACCTTCGTCAAACCCACTCGCAATCCGATTTTAACTGAATTCTGCACGTCGTTAACATCGATCGCCCAAACCGAAGTCGATGGCGCCCCAACTTACCCCGAAGCTAGTGCCCTGCTGCAAAACTGGCTTTCTGGCTACTCAAATGGTGTATTTGGTTCCTGGGGCGAGTTCGATCGCCAACAATTTAAAAAGGATAGCAATTTGCATCAACTCCCGTTTCCCATTGCTTATCCTCACGTCAATCTCAAAAAAATATTTACAAAAACGCAAGGTTTGCCAAAACGATACGGTATGGCACAAGCTTTAAAACTTGCGAGGTTCCGGTTGAAAGGAACTCCTTACCGAGGGATTGATGATGCTAAAAATATCGCTAGATTGTTGCCTTATATTTTAGGCAATAAAAAGCTTAGATGAGCAGCCAGTTTTTTTTAATTGCACAATCTGGGAATTAATAATTCAATCGCAGATACAAAGCAGATAAACACAAATTAACGCAGATAATTGCAAAATAAAAAAGAAAATTAAAACAAAAGATTTGTGTTTATCTGCGTTCATCTGCCGTTAAAAATAAAAAATATTTAGGTAAAATTTATGAAGAATTTCAAACTATTCGACTATTATCTAGTCCTCGATCTGGAAGCAACCTGCTGCGACAAAGGATCGATCGCCCGAAATCAGATGGAAATTATCGAGATCGGCGCAGTGATGGTAGATCCCACAACCCTAACCATCGTCGATGAATTTCAAACATTCGTCAAACCCATGCGCCATCCCATTCTCACCGAATTCTGCACGGCGCTAACATCGATCGCCCAAACGCAAGTCGATCGGGCTCCAACCTACCCCGAAGCAAGCGCTATGCTAAAAAACTGGCTGTCTGGCTACCCAAATGGTGTATTTGGTTCCTGGGGAGACTACGATCGCCAACAATTCAACAAGGATAGCAACTTTCATCAACTCCCTTTTCCCATTGCTTATCCTCACGTCAATCTCAAAAAAATGTTTTCAGAAACCCAAGGCTTGCCAAAACGATACGGCATGGAAACAGCCTTAGAACTTGCGGCTTTACCCCTAGAAGGAACTCATCACCGAGGGATTGACGATGCTAGAAACATCGCTAAATTGCTGCCTTATATTCTAGGTAAAAAAAAGCTTAGCTAAATTTTCATACTTCTCACAAATTACGCATTCCATCTGCGTTCATCTGCGTTAATCTGCCCTCATCTGCGGTTGCAAAAACGTGGAAAGTGCGGCCGTGCGGACGGCAACTGGCGCAAGAAAACCAGTGCAGCAATAAGCTGTAGAGGTTCGACTCCTCCACTTTCCGTTTGTTTATTGTGTACAATGATTAGTTGGGCGTGGAATCAGAAGTTTATGAAAAAAATCAAAAACAGATAATAGCAATGAGCAAAGAATTATGTCAAGCTGTTTGCGATCGGGATTTTGACAGAGTTATCGCTCTCCTATATCGGGGAGATGATATAAATTTTAGAGATGAAAGTTGCTCAGATAGTACCCCTTTACACCAAGCAATTATGGTAGAATTCTTCAGGATGGCTGAAACATTAATTGCTAGGGGGGCAGATGTTAACGCAGCAGACAGAGGTAACAATACACCTCTACATTCATCTATCTCCTATAATAATCTAGAGTTAGCAAAATTGCTGATTGAATCTGGTGCCGATGTAAATTTCCGGTGCGGTACTGGCTCTGTAGACACTCCTTTACACGCAGCAGCTTGGAACAACCAACCCAGGATTGTTGAAGCACTTGTTGCTGCTGGAGCAGATATCAATATAGTTGGCCCTCATGGGGAAACCCCAATTCAAGTCGCAGCTTGGAGAGGACATCGAGAAATTCTCGAAATACTATTTTCTCAAGGTGCTGTTGTCAATACGTACATTTCTGCTGCACTCGGCAATATTCAGGAGGTTGAGTCTTACCTTGAACAAGGGGGCGATCCAAATGCTCGAACCGGACGAACACCTCCTTACGGCAATACTTTGTTATACTTCGCAGCAGCAAATAACCAAATTGAGGTAGCTGACCTACTAATTAAGTATGGTGCAGATGTGAATGGAGAATGCGCGCAAGGTTTTTATCCTTTGATCGCTGCTTCCCAGTTGGGTTTTGTTGAAATGGTGCAGCTATTAATAGATCGCGGAGCTGATGTTAGCGTCGTCATAGATTTCGGGCATGGAGCTTTAGAATTAGCAGCAGAGAACGGACACAAAGAGGTTGTACAAATTTTGCTCGAACGCGGACTATCATTAGATAGAACCGCTTACGGCTATGAAAATCATATCGAGCGAGCGATGAATGAAGCGGCTGCGGGAGGACACAAAGATGTTATTAGGTTTTTACTCTTGCAAGGATTAACAATTAGCAAAACAGCTATTCACGCTGCTGCTGAGCGGGGACACAAACCCGTTGTAGAACTTTTGATCGCTTTTGGAGCAGATGTTAATGCTAAAGATTATAGCGAAAATACAGCCCTACACAAAGCAGCTCTAAAGGGACATTTGGAAATTGCGCAACTCCTCTTGACTTCAGGAGCATATGTCAATGTTAGAGATAATAACGGAGATACACCCTTACACAATGCTGTTTCACTCGGTCACTTAAATATTGTGCGATCGCTCTTAGCTTCTGGAGCAATGGTGAATCCACAGAATCAACGCGGCTGTACCCCAATTCAATTGGCCGATTGTGGAAATAAACAAGATATATTTGAGGTTTTGCTCGCTCAATCGCTTAAAATTGGATTAAATCTGCGAGCTGCTGATAAGAGACGATGTAAATCATTTGATTAGTGTCGATCATCCGTCGATCTAAATTTAGAGGGCGCTAAAGCCTGAGCCTCTATAAATAATATGTCAAATCAATACATTTTGCACAACTTTAGAAAGGTGCTTGAGGCCGATCGCACTTAAATCAGCCATTGAGTAAGGGCGATCGATTTGTGTCACAAAATTACCAGAGATCGATCTTTTTGCAGTTCCGGCAATTTGAAAGCCAAAACAATATATTCTTGAGGAATTCCCGCCGCCATAAACTCGTAAGCAAGTCCATCTTCGGTACCGTCGTGTTCTATCCAAAGCTTGTTCTCAATGATATCAATATGCAAAAATGTTCCGTATATGCGATAACGGTTTTGCCAACCAGTTTCGATTAATAAGTAGCGATCGCGCTTTTAATCAAAAACTAATTCGATCTTAAGATCATTATCGTTACCTAGAAAGTCGGCATATTCTTGGAGAATTTTTTCAATGATATCGCGATATTGAATGTTTATTGAATCCATTGGACGAGATCCTCCTTTACTGGCTCGAAGGTAACTAAACGAATGATACCATCGATAGCTTACGGGTTCTTGGCTCTTGTCGATCGCCCTTACAGAAAACTCGCGATCGTGCGATCGCCACAAATTTTCACGAAAACACTTGCATTTTTAGAATAGTTGTGTTATAGTAGCCTAGATGCGGGAGTATAGCTCAGTTGGTTAGAGCAGGTGACTCTTAATCTCAAGGTCGAAGGTTCAAGTCCTTCTACTCCCATCCCGTTTAAGGTTTATCAATCAAGAGTTTCAAGTTCATCAGACCACCAGAAGTTCTGGTTTCCGCTCACCCCTCGCTCAGTCCTGCTGTTCCAAGTAACTGAGTATGTCCAACACTGCTTCCATGTCTGCCAAGTTTGCCCCAGATTTTTTACGCCGCGCTTTTAACTGGTTGAACAAGTCGGCCGGCTCTGGAAATTCTCGGCTGGCAGTGACTGATTTTTGTCTCAGGTCGGAAAGTTGTGTTTCGACTTCCTCTCGTGAGGCGCGCTCGGTTGCAAGTTGCGATCGCACTTTTTGTAATTCTTCCTCCAGCATCTGCACCCTCAGTCCTAAGTCGCCATTGCGCTCGTGTAACTGATTGAGTTCTTTGTCCCATTCTGCAAGCTGCTTGTTGGCCGCTTTCAACTCCTGCCTGAGCGATTCATCGCCCGCGTCACTCAGGCTTTTAATTTTCCCAGCCGTTCCTCAATCCCCGCTAATTTTGCTGCTAGCAAGTTGTCTAGCTTAGTGTCTAGCAGGATGTCTAGGACTGGCTCAATGTCTGAAATTTCAGACTCCTGGTGTCCAGGCTGGGGTGTGGGTTCTGATATTGCCTGGTTAGCCGCTGTTTCCAGGGTGCGGATTACCCAGGCGTTGACGCTCAAACCCTCTGCTGCTGCTACATCTTTAATGGTTTCGAGTAAGTCGCGGCGACCGTCTAATCTCAAGTTAAGCTGGCATCTGTCTGTCATGTCTAGCACTTGTCTAGTGGTTGTCTAGTTAGATGCTAGCACCATGTCTAGCGTCTGTCTAGTAGTTGTCTAGTATTTCTACAGAACGAGCGTCAAATGTCTAGCACTTATCTAGTATCGGACATCCCCAAAGACAGGTATTTTTGCTCTCCCCCGTACAAATGCCTTGGGAGTTGTAACCGCAGTCTTCCCTCGCGAGTTGCTACTACCACAGAACCGTAAGAAGCTTTGCTGCCCGATTTAGGAGTTTTAGTCATGTATTTTTACTCAAACTCGATCGACCAATTTTACCGCAACTGACTACGGTTTGACTACGGCAACAGCGAATGCCAAAAACATTTTCTCATAACCCCTTATGGGACAAAGGGTTTACGGATTCCCTCCTAGCGCCTTCCAAGCTAACTATGCGGGTTCGATTCCCGCTGCCCGCTTATCAATATAAGAACCTATAACCCTTGATAAATCAAGGGTTTTGGCGTTTCTAGGGCTTAGCCTCTATGGCTGCACAAGGCGTTTTGGAGACAATTTGGAGACAATTTGACTAGAAATATCCAGCCGAGAGTGAATAGCGGTAGGGTGTGGCGTACATGGAACCTTAGATAATGGGAGTTGTATGAGTCCTGTATCTGGAAGAATAATCGGTTAACATAGAGTGCCTCCAGTTGGCAAGATTGTCGATCGCGCTCAGCTTGAGTTATGACTGATTCGGAGTCGCATCAGTCACAAGGAGAACCCGTGAAATATTTTTCAGTAGTAATGTATTTGCTGCGGGAACGGCAACAGTTTCTCGAAGAAATTCGCGAAGGTGTTAAGCTCAAATCTAAAATTTTCGGTTTGTTAATTTCCAGTACCATATTTTTTGGGATATACGGAGCGATATTAGGTGCATCTAGCACGTGGATGCAATGTCTGGTTTCAGCAATCAAGCTGCCAGCGCTTTACTTGCTGACGCTGATTATCTGCTTTCCCACACTGTACTTTTTTAATGTGATGTTTGGTTCAAAACGAACTTTTGAACAGTATTTGACATTGTTGATGACAGCAATGGCGATGATTAGCGTTTTGCTGTTTGGATTTGCACCTGTCAGCCTATTTTTTCTGATCAGCAGTACCAATTACAATTTTTATCTGCTGCTAAATGTTGCTATCATGGCAGTCACAGGATTTTTGGGGGTAAACTTCATTTATCAAGGAATGCACTTTCTGTCCGAACAAGATGGCGAAGGCAAAGACATCAGGCTAAATATTTTGCGCTTCTGGTTGGGACTGTATGCGTTTGTGGGCAGTCAGTTGGGATGGACGCTGAGACCGTTTTTTGGGGCGCCCGGAAGAGCTTTTCAACTGTTCCGAGGCCGAGACAGCAATTTTTATCTGAGTCTGTGGGATTCAATTAGGTCTCTGGGAGGATTTTAATTAATGCCAATTTAAGGAGATTTGCCATAGTGATACAAGCGGATTTGGATGAGTTGAGAATTCCTGAGAAGGAGTTGGAAGATTTGAGCGGAATAGCTTTGAGCGACGGTTTTTCAGGGAATTTTTATCGCCCTGATACACTGCGGAGTGGCAAAAAGCTGTTTGCTCTTTTGCTGCATGAGTTGCTGATATTTTGCGTGACACTTGTTGTCTCGCTCCCTGTTGCTTTGGTGGCAAATAAACATGAAGTTAGTTCAGCTAGCGATGCTGAAATATTTGTCCGGGTTTTACAAATAACTTTGGGTTTGTCGCTGGCGATTACTGTTGCTTGGAATGTCTATCAATGGCTGAAGGCAAAGCCTTTAGCAACGCTGGCGGGTCTATTGGATGAAGTTGAGAAGTATCACGAGGTGATTCAGGCTTTAGATATTATCGATCGCCTAACGGCTGCTGGCAATTTACAAGCCAATTTAATTAATCGACAAGATGCAATTGAGGCTTTGAAAATTACTAGAGAAAGTTTAGTCTGTGCTTTGAAAACAGAGAAGATTCTCAGGGAAAATCATAAATTTATTGGTCGCCGTTACGAGTTATTTGCTAATATTGAAAGTAATTTGGCTGCTTTGATGGCGCTGGATGTGAGCGATCGGGCGAGCGAATACGGGCGGTTGCTAAATGAGGCTTTGGAAATTGGGATGAGCGTGCACAAAGAAGTAAGAAAGTTGCAAAATGGCAAGTTTTAAAGATAGGACGTACGGTTGAAACCGCTTCTTGTCAAACGATGTCCGAGCTCAGAGGGACTGAAGAGAATAAGGTAATTTTAACCGCCCTGTCTTCAACCCGCGTCGGCGGGTTTTGCTTGTATAGAAGCGGTTTCAACCGCCCAGTCTTCTTTTAATCGTCAAAGATATCTAACTGTTGTCCCTCCGACTCTTTTTTACCATCTTTCTTAACACCCTTCCGCAGCCCGATCGCAATTTTGCTATGTTTTTCAATCTGCTTCATCACCTGTCTCGCCCTGTCAATCACCGACGGCGGTAAACCAGCCAACCTCCCCGCTTCAATTCCGTAGGACTTATCAGCACCGCCGGGGTGAACTTCGTGCAAAAATACGATTTGATCCGGCAATTCCTTCACCGTCACCTGATAATTTGCGACATTATCCAAAATAGAAGCTAATTCATTTAACTCGTGATAGTGAGTCGCAAAAATCGTGCGCGCCCGAATCTCGCTTGCTAAATATTCTGCCACAGACCAAGCAATCGAAAGTCCGTCAAACGTCGCCGTTCCCCTGCCAATTTCATCTAACAAAACCAATGATTTCGGCGTAGCGTGATTGAGAATATTTGCAGTTTCATTCATTTCCACCATAAACGTAGACTGACCCGTTGCTAAATCGTCCACGGCGCCGACTCGGGTAAAAATGCGATCGCAAATTCCTAAAGTCGCAGCCTTCGCCGGGACAAAACTGCCCACCTGCGCCATTAACTGGATCAAACCAACCTGTCGCAAATAACAACTCTTGCCGCTAGCATTCGGCCCAGTTAAAATAATTAAATCTGGGCGACTTAGCGATGCTTCCCGACCCAAAAAAGCCGAATTCGGGACAAAAAATCCCGGCGGTAAAGACTTTTCCACCACCGGATGACAACCTTCAATAATTTTAATTTCCCGACTTTCTGTCATCATCGGGCGACAGTAATCTTGATAAACCGCTACTTCCGCCAAACCGCACAAAATATCGGCCGCCGCCACAGCCCGGGAAACGTTGCGAATAATTTCGGCGTGTTCTCCTACCTGCGATCGCAATTTCGCAAAAATATCGTACTCCAACTGATTCAAATCTTCCCGCGCCGTCAGAATGCGGACTTCCCTTTCTTTTAATTCTTCTGTGCTGTAGCGTTCTTCATTGGTGAGAGTTTGCTTGCGCGTGTAGTCGTTCGGTACTTGGTCAACTTTCGATTTGGTAATGCTGATATAATAGCCGAAAGCTTTATTGTAGCCGACTTTTAAATTAGCAATCCCGGTGCGTTTTCTTTCATTTGCTTCTAAATTTGCAATCCATTCTTGGTCTCCTGATGCAGTGTGGCGCATTTCATCAAGCATGGAATTAATGCCCGATCGAATTAAACCTCCTTCTTTTAAATGAATCGGCGGTTCGTCAACTAAATAAGCGTGAATTTGAGTTGCTAATTCTTCTAAAATGGGCGGGACATTTTGCAGCGCTTTTAAATAGGGCGAGATCCCTTGAATGGCGATCGCAGCCAATTGGGGTAGTTTTGAGAGAGAATCGGCTAAAGCGACCAAATCGCGCGCGCTAGCGGTTCCAGAACCTGCGCGCCCCGTGAGTCTTTCGATGTCGTAAATTTGGCGCAGCAACTGCTGCAAATCTTGGCGCAGCGGATTATTTTCTACTAATTCTTGAATCGTATCGTGGCGGGCGCAAATACCTTTAATGCTGAGCAAAGGTTGGAGCAACCAGCGGCGCAAAGCCCGGCCTCCCATGGCGGTGCTGGTTTTGTCGATCGCCCACAGCAGCGAACCGTGAAATACTCCATCTCTGACTGTTTGAGTGATTTCGAGATTGCGGCGGGTTTGGTAGTCTAATATCAGAAAATCGGTGAGAGTGTAAGTGTGCAATCTTTGCAAAGCAACTGCTTTTTCTTTTTGAGTTTCTTCGAGATATTGCAGCAAACCCCCGGCGGCGCGCACTGCGAGGGAAAGGTGCGCGCATCCGAGACCTTCGAGCGATCGCACTTTGAACTTTTGCAGGATTCTTTGTTTGGCTTCGGACAAAGTAAACGGGATTTGCGATCGCAAAGAATAGCAAAACGAATTAGGCAAACAATCGGGTAAATGCTCGGATTTCTCTCCGGGTCTCAACATAGTCACCAAATCCGGCGCATTAGTAGGAACTAGGACTTCCGAAGGCTGTAAACGGAGCAATTCTAAGGTTAATTGTTCTAAACTGTCGGCTTGGGTAGTGACGAATTCTCCCGTAGAAATATCAGTATAAGCCAATCCCCAATGTTCCCCAGCGATGACGACTGCTGCTAAAAAGTTATTTTGTCGGGGTTTTAGCATTCCGTCATCTGTCAAAGTTCCGGGAGTGAGAATGCGGGTGATTTCGCGCTTGACTTGGCGGCCTTCGCGGGCGGCGATCGAGGCATCTTCAACTTGGTCGCAAACTACTACAGCATAGCCTTTTTCTACTAACAAAGAAGTGTAGCGATCGAGGGCGTGGTGCGGCACTCCTGTCATCGGCACTCGACCGATTTCTTTGCCGCTTTCTTTGCTAGTACAAACCAGTTCTAATTCCCGCGAAATCGTCACTGCATCTTGAAAAAAACACTCAAAAAAATCTCCGACTCTAAACAATAAAAGTGCGTGGGGATACTGTTCTTTCACTTCCACATACCGCTGCATCATCGGCGTCAGCTTGGTGAATTCTAGTAGGCGGTGGTCGGCATTGCGGATGTTTTCTTGATTGGGGTCTGTTGGGGTAGATGCAGTGTAAGGCATAAAAGGCGATCGATAAATTTTGATCTTTAACAACTTTAGCGCAAGCTCGGCTTTTAGCTATAGCTAATGATACAATTTTTGACGATTAATCCTCCTCCAGCAGGGTGCGCGATTCTCAAGATGCGAGCCCAGTTATATGGTTCGATCGTTTGGACTTCAGTCCGCAGCCGTATAGCGGACTGAAGTCCGCACTACAAACTGGCGTACAGCGGACTCAATTCCGCACTACAAACTGGCGTATAGCGGACTCAGTTATATGGTTCGATCGTTTGGACTTCAGTCCGCAGCCCTATAGCGGACTGAAGTCCGCACTACAAACTGGTGTATAGCGGACTCAATTCCGCACTACAAACTGGCGTATAGCGGACTCAAGTCCGCACTACAAACTGCCGATCGCCAAAAACAACCTCAGCCATCCCTGTTAGCTGTTAAAACAATAATCCTAAATCTATTGCAATTTACTGTGGGATAAACTCTACCTTTTTTATAACTTAAAACAGCCGAAAGATAGATTTGCAAATTATACCTCGGATAGAGAACCACGACATTTTATATGCTTAAAATTAAACAATACAGCCAATTGATTTAGCTGCGGAGTAAATTTAAGATTTAGAATCAAAAATCTGGGAGTTAACTAGAGGAGAACACAATAATGAAAGCTCTTTGCTGGCACGGAGCAAATGACGTGCGAGTTGATAATGTACCCGACCCAACAATTATCAATCCGCGGGATGCCATTCTTAAAATCACGTCTACAGCAATCTGCGGTTCAGATTTGCACCTCTACAACGGCTTCATCCCGACAATGCAATCCGGCGACATTATGGGTCACGAATTCATGGGGGAAGTAGTCGAACTCGGCAGCCAGGTTAAGAATTTAAAAAAGGGCGATCGCGTTGTGATTCCTTTTACGATTTCTTGCGGTAGTTGCTTCTTTTGCAATCGGGATTTGTGGTCGCTGTGCGACAATTCTAACCCCAATGCGGGATTGGCCCAAAAAATGTTCGGTCATTCACCGGCTGGATTGTTTGGCTACTCGCATTTAACGGGGGGTTATGCAGGCGGTCAAGCAGAATACGTGCGGGTTCCGTTTGCAGATGTCGGCCCTTTAAAAATTCCTGACGGACTTTCTGACGAGCAAGTATTGTTCCTCACTGATATCTTTCCGACTGGTTATATGGCTGCGGAAAACTGCGACATTAAGCCAGGGGATACTGTTGCTGTTTGGGGATGCGGGCCTGTCGGACAATTTGCGATCAGAAGCGCGTTTATGTTGGGGGCCGATCGAGTAATTGCGATCGACAGAGTACCCGAACGCTTGGAAATGGCGGCCGCTGCTAAGGCCCAAATCATCAACTACGAAGAAATGGACGCCGGGGAAGCTGTCACCGAAATGACCGGCGGACGCGGGCCAGACGCCTGTATCGACGCGGTGGGGATGGAAGCCCACGGTACGGGCCTGGATGCTTTGTACGACAAAGCTAAGCAAGCTGTGCGCTTGGAGAGCGATCGGCCTACAGCGCTGCGACAAGTCATCCTCGCCTGTCGCAAAGGCGGCACGGTGTCAATTCCCGGCGTTTACGGCGGCTTCGTGGACAAAGTGCCCTTGGGTGCGGCGTTCAACAAAGGCTTGACCCTGAAAATGGGACAGACGCACGTTCACCGCTATTTACGCCCTTTGCTCGATCGGGTTCAAAAAGGCGAAATTGACCCAAGCTTCGTGATTACGCACCGCATGAAATTGGATGAAGCGCCCGACGCTTACGAAATTTTCAAACAAAAAAAAGACAACTGTATCAAAGTTGTTCTCAAACCATAACTCACCATTACTTCACAAGGAGAAACTATGCTTTTACAAGAAAAAGAATCCGGCGACCTCGTAGAAATCATCGATATCGAGACTTTAATCAGCCCTACCCAAAATCAAGTAGCGGGACGAATTCAAGCTGGTGAAGAAGAGCAAGACCCGGCACATTTTGAGAAGGATAAATTAGTTTTCCCCTCCGGCGAAGTTCTGCCGCGCTGCTGGACTGAGGAAAATTACAAAACTCAAGGTTCGTAGTAGGGACTTCAGTCCTCGATTGACTCATTAATTGACATACTCCCCGACCGTCGCGGACGGGGATTCTAATTCATGGTTCACAGAAGTCCACTTGCTATATCGGGTTGCCCTTCAAT
>NZ_JAUBOJ010000155.1:0-15393 GCF_036700185.1 Microcoleus sp. BM001215392
TGTCTGACATCTGCGGTTTCTGTATCGAAAAGAAGACTTATGCAATTCAAGTCTAATAGTCATTAGTCATTAGTCATTAGTCATTAGTCATTAGTCCTTAGTCATTAGTCCTTAGTCAAAAAACGAAACTTAAGACCATTGATGTCATATTTTATACCAGAATTCGGTTTGGATTTCCCATTTTAACTCCGCCTTCGCGGACTTTTTTTGTGTAATAGCGGTTTCTACGGCCAAGTATTATTTTTTGTGAATTTAGCCTAGCCAACGAAGATGATTGCACGAACCAAAGCCACAGCAGCCTGTTTACAATCAAAGTGCTATTTTTGTGAGGTTAGCGCAGCTAACGAATTGGATCGGACAATCCTTTACCATTACCCCTCGAACGACTGAGTAAAAACACTCTCCCCTAATATAAATCGGGCGATCGCACTCTTTCACCACAATCCACCACAGGCAATTAAAAACTAGATTATTTTTATTTTAACGAACAATTAAAAATAATTATTGACTGCTGACGAATACCCGATCGATTAGAGTCTGCTACTTTTAGTTGACACTCTATCTCAAGTTAGATAAAATCATTAGTATTATGTGCTAAACAAGCAGTTTTAACAATATCTTAAGCAGCTTTGTATAGCTGGCAACAATATAAGTACAGTTGTGATTGTTACCTTCGATACTTAGAAACCCACATAATTTGAGGGAGCGAGAAATTGGTATTTTTTAAACGAGTAAAACAAGTGCAGCCGCCCTCAGCCCCAATTATTGCGCTTCAGTCTTTTTCCCAAAAAGCTGGTATTGCAGTAATCGCGATCGGCTGTACAGTCATGTTGGGTTGGATATTTGACCTGCCACTCTTAAAAAGCATTCTGCCCGAACTCGCGAGCATGAAAGTCAATACAGCCGTCTGCTTTATTTTAGGAGGCTGGTCTCTGTTACTGCAACAGCGTCCGGACGCCAAATCAATAATAGTTAAGCCTCAAAAACTAGATAAGATTTTAATTTTATCTACTTCATTGTTAGTTATATTAATTAGTCTGCTTACACTAATTCAATACAGCTTTAATTTAGACTTAGGTATCGATCAACTTTTATTTAAAGAAACTTCCATCTTAACCAGTTCCTCAGTACCGGGACGCATGGCACCGAATACGGCTGCTGCTTTTTTATTCCTGGGTTCAGCCTTGCTGCTGCTGTCGGTACGCCGCCCCAAATACCTGCGAGTTCAAATCTTAAGCTGTTGTGCATTTTTAATTGCATTTCTGGGTTTGATCGGCTACATCTACGGCAAAGCTTTCTTTTACACAATTGGGACTCAAATAGGAATGGCTTTGCACACGTCCGTAGCATTTGTGTTGCTGAGCCTCGGCATTTTGTTTGCCAATCCTGAGCGAGGATTTATAGCAGTAATTGCCAGCGATCGCGCGGGCGGCATCATGGCAAGGCGCTTGTTGCCACAGGCAATAATTATCCCGACTTTAGCAGGTTATTTCATCATCTCCGGAGAGCGGTTGCAAGCCTACTCGCCGGAGCTAGGAATATCGCTGTTAAGCGTATTGAACGCGATCATTTTTACAATTTTGATTTGGCAGAATGCGAAAACTCTATGCACCGCAGACCGCAGGCGCTATCGAGTCGAACACAGACTGCTGGCAGCTAAATCAGACTTAGAAACAGAAGTTGAGCAACGGACTCTCCAACTGCAACACGTTAACCATCAATTGCAGCAGCAAATTCTCGACTCTCAAGCAACAGAGCAGGTGCTTCAAAAAAACTATAACCTGTTACTGACAGTGATCGACAGTACACCGACAGCTTTATTTGTCAAAGATATTCACGGCTGCTACATGATGCTCAACGCTGCGGGAGGCAGCATCATTGGCAAGTCTTTTGAGGACATTATCGGCAGAGATGACAGCGAATTATTTCCGCCGGAAATTGCAGCAAATATTCGTAAAACAGATAGCTTAATCATGACAACGGGAAAAACCCAAGTCATGGAAGAAGAACTGCCCTTTCAAGGAAAATTGCGGACATTTCTTTCGACAAAAAACGCTTACCGAGACGGGCAAGGACAGATCGGCGGTATAGTTAGCATCGCGCGGGATATTACCGATCGCAAACAAGCCGAAGTTGCCAACAGAAGTCTGGCAGCAATTCTCGAAGCAACCCCCGATTTTGTAGGTATCTGCGACCTCGACGGGTACGCTGTTTACATGAACAAAGCAGGCCGAAAAATGGTGGGTATCGACGAAAACGCAGATATATCCCACCGACAAGTTGGAGAATTCTCCGCAGCGTCAGCCCGCAGCACATTGAAAGGTGCGATCGCCACCGCTATTTCAGAGGGCGTTTGGAGTGGAGAAACAGCCTTCGTCTCAGCCTCGGGAGTCGAAATTCCCGTCAGCCAAGTTATCATCTCCCACTCAGCACCGGGCGGCAAACTCGAATACATTTCTACAATCGCCCGCGACATCAGCGATCGCAAACGCACTGAGCAAGCACTGCAACTTTCTCAAGCTCGTTTCGCCGGCATTCTAGAAATTGCCGACGACGCCATTATTTCTGTGGATGCAAACCAAAAAATTATCCTGTTCAACCAAGGTGCAGAAAGCATTTTTGGGTGGACAGCAGCAGAGGCGATCGGGCAATCCCTGAGCTTGCTGTTGCCCGAAGCTTTTGTCGCATCTTACAGCCACCTCGTCAGCAACTTCGGCGCCGACGTTAAACCAGCCCAAAAAATGGGCAACCGCAAAGAAATTTTCGCCCGCCGCCGAGACGGTACCGAATTTCCCGCCGAAGCTTCTATTTCCAAACTCGAAGTTGCAGGCGAAATCATCTTCACAGCCATTTTGCGGGACGTGACAGCCAGCCACCAAGCCGAAGCATCTGTGCGTCTGAGCGAGGAAAGATACCGATCGCTAGCAAGGGCCACCGCGCAACTGGTATGGATGACAGACGCCCAGGGAAAGCCGAATGCGCCGATCGACTGGATGGCATATACAGGTCAAAGTTTGGAGGAAGCTACAGACAACTGGGTTTCGGCAATTCACCCAGACGATCGCCCGATAACGGCGCAAGCTTGGATGCGCGCAGTAGAAACAAAAAGTCTCTACGAAGTCGAGCACCGCTTGCGGGCCGCAGACGGCAGCTACAGACACTTCTGGGTGCGCGGTGTCCCCGTTTTGGCAGCGGATGGCAGCATTCGCGAGTGGGTGGGCGCTCACACCGATATTAGCGATCGAGTGCAAGTTTTGGCAGCCCTGCGAGACTCAGCCACACAGTACCGCCAGCAAGCAGCTCAGCTCGAAAAAGCTGTCCGCGACTTGCAAGAAACTCAAACCCAACTAATCCAAACCGAAAAAATTTCTTCTCTAGGTCAATTAGTCGCCGGAGTCGCCCACGAAATTAACAACCCAATTAACTTCATCTACGGAAACATCACCCACGCCAGTCAATACGCCCGAGACTTGCTCGAATTGCTCCACCTTTACCAGGAAAAATACCCAAATCCAGTCCCAGAAATTGCGGAAACAGCCGAAGAGATTGAAATTAATTTTTTAATGACAGACTTTCCCAAGATTTTGGAATCAATGAAAGTAGGAGCCGATCGCATCCGCGACTTAGTTGTCTCCTTGCGCAACTTTTCCCGACTCGACGAATCGCAGATGAAGCGAGTAGACATTCACGAAGGAATCGAAAGCACTTTGGTGATTTTGCAGCACAAGCTCAAAGCTAATGCAGTTCGTCCGGCGATCGAGATTATCAAACAATACGGCAATTTGCCAAAAATCGAGTGCTATGCAGGTCAGCTCAATCAAGTATTTATGAATCTGTTAGCAAATGCGATCGACGCCCTCGAAGAATATAACACCAAGCGTTCTGCCAAAGAAATATATGCTAGCCCCAACACAATTGGGATTAGTACCAGTGCGAATTCAGACACAGCAACCATTCGGATAGCCGACAACGGAATGGGAATCAGTGAAGAAGTCATTCGCAAGCTGTTCGATCCATTTTTTACCACCAAACCTGTCGGGAAAGGCACTGGGTTAGGACTGTCAATCAGCTATCAGATTATAGTAGAAAAACACCGAGGCAAATTGCAGTGTATTTCCGCGCCCGGAGTCGGTGCAGAATTTATCATCGAGATTCCCATTCGCCAGAAACTCTCAGCCTTGGCCACAGAAAACATTAAGGAAATGGTGATTAGTCCTGCCGTCCTGCCGTCCTGCCGTCATTAATTTCTGAACGTCACCCATGGGCGAGAAACGCAGGTTTCTACGAGTTTTGCGTTGAGTGACGATAAATCACGCAACAAACCGGGTTTATGAGATGGCGAGTGCATCCAGGAGTCTCCCCGTATCCTTCTTGGCCGTTCGATCGCCCAAAATCGCAATAATTCTTTACAATACAAGAGTAAATATGATTATTCACTTAAATAAATCCCTTGAAAATGCCTGTCAACCTACTTTCTCCAACCACAGCCTCCACCCAAACACCGGAATTAGACTATGATATCGCGATCGTCGGAGGCGGCATAGTCGGCGCCACCTTAGCGTGCGCCTTAAAAGATTCCGGCTTAAAAATCGCCATAATTGAAACCCAACTCCCCGCAGCCGCCGCAGCCAAAAAACAAGCCTACGCAGTCACCTTGCTGTCAGGAATGATCTTAGAAGGTATCGGAGTTTGGCAGCAAATCTTACCGCAAATCACCACCTTCGAGCAAATAAGCCTCTGCGACGGCGACTATCCCGGTGTCGTCGAATTCCACCGCCCAGACTTGGGAAATACAGGCAAATTACCAGTCCCAAAAACAGCATTAGGTTATGTCGGCGAACACCGAGTCATGCTATCAGCTTTGCACGAATGTTTGGCAAAAAATCCGAATTTCAGTTGGGTTTGTCCGGGGGAAGTAACCGAGGTAAAATATTTAAGTCATTGCGCTGAAATAGAAGTCAAACAAAATGGCGAAACTCGCACAATTCGCACTAAATTGTTAGTTGCGGCTGACGGTTCGCGATCGCAAATTCGCACATCCGCCAACATCAGCACCCACGGCTGGAAATACTGGCAATCCTGCGTTGCGATCACGATTAAAGCCGAAAAATCGCACAACGATATCGCTTTCGAGCGCTTTTGGCCCAGCGGCCCGATGGGAGTATTACCATTACCGGGCAACCGCTGTCAAGTAGTTTGGACTGCGCCCCACGCGGAAGCAAAAGCTTTGCAGTCTATGGATGAAACAGAGTTTTTAGCGTTGTTGGAACAGCGCACGGGCGGGCTGTTAGGGCGTTTGGAATTGGAGAGCGATCGCTTTTTGTTTCCAGTGCAGTTAATGCAGAGCGATCGCTACGTGTTGCCCAGATTAGCACTGATTGGCGATGCCGCCCACTGCTGCCATCCCGTGGGCGGCCAGGGATTGAATATGGGCATTCGAGACGCAGGGGCGATCGGTCAAATCTTGCAGCAAGCGCACCAAAAAGGCGAAGACATCGGCGATTTGCGAGTATTGAAACGGTATCACAACTGGCGCAAAAAAGAGAATTTAATCGTGTTAGGATTTACCGATTTTCTCGATAGATTGTTTTCCAATACTTGGCTGCCAATTGTAGCATTTCGCCGCTTCGGATTGTGGTGTTTGCGGACAATTCCGCCTGTGAGGTTTTTAGCTTTGAGGCTGATGACTGGTTTGATGGGGCGGCCGCCGGAATTAGCCAAAAATTAGGTTGGTACACCACCCACCATCAAAGAAACCGGGTTTTTCGCCAAATCTTTGCATTGTCACCAAGTCTGTCGCAAAAACCCGGTTTCTGGCCACCCGTGCTTCCAAGACTAAGCTAAATTCATCGATGAATGGTATATAATTAAGATATAACAGAGCTATGAGTGGAATTGAGCGTGAAATTACTCTAGAAACTCGAACCAGTCTCATTGATAAACATCTCCCCGGAACCCAAAAAGCCCAAAGTGAATTTGAAAGCGAAGGAATCGTCCATCTCTTTAATGATAGAGAAACAATGGAAAGAGTTGCCGCAGAAATTAAGCTAAGAGGGGAACGCACAGGAAAGGACGATGTAGAGGACAATTATGAACGCTATGGATTGTACTTTTCAGAACCAATTGGTTATATACTGAGATCGGACGGTACTCAAATACCACTAGAATACGGTGAAATAAAGATTAAAAAAACTACAGGTAAATACCATGTCATACCTCGCAGAAGACCCCGCACAAGCTACTAAAATAAGTCAAGAATCAGAGCAAGAGACTGAGTGGGAGTTTGCGGAAATCTGGGCGGATACTCTGATATCTCCTCCTTATATCCTGATGTTAGTTAAGGAAAAATCAGGAAATTTTTCCATTCATAATCCGGCACAAAACTATAAAATTATTTTTTCGAGTGATAATTACGAATCTGCTAAAATGTGGCTGCTTGAGGATGAATACGAGCGTTTGAATAGTCGCATTTTGCAAGAAGTATGAAGAGATGCCGCTAATCGGGATTTGATGGTGTCACCAAACTTCATTCCCCACAGCAACTCCACTGTCAATCTGATTATGAAGATTCTCAGGTGCGATCGCCTTGCTCGGCTCCTCAAGCGAATACCGCCGACAAGTTATAGACTCGATAATTTGCTCGGCGGCAATAGAGGCATCTATTTCCTGAGAGTGAGCCGCATAAAAAGCGAGAACTTCGTTTACTTGAGCTTCACTAATGTCATACTCAGCGGCAATTTCCTTTGCAGGTAAAGCCCATTTGTGGGCTGCGATGACTACTGTTTGCACCCGCAACCGAGTGCCGCGCAAAACGGGTACGAGTTCGCCGCTAGCGCCGCGCACGTAGGTGATTTGAGGGAAAGCGCGATCGTCATTCCGCTGGTTGAGGGTAGCAACTTTTTCGGCTACAGCCCAGAGAATAAAACCATCCAGGGAAATGCCTTGGAGTGCGGCTAATTTTTCAGCTTCTTGCTGTAGCTGAACGGGTAAGTTTAAGGTGTAGGATGTCATCGAGCTAACTTCCGTTTGCTAATAGAATTTCATCGGTTCATTCTTTGACAACTTCCATCAACTCCTCGATCGAAACATCGAGGGTGCGAGCGATTTTTTGAATAGATGTGATATCAACCGTTGCTAGTCCTTCTGAACGAGCATAGTGCCTGACTGTACTGTACGGAACTTCGGAGCGATCGGCAACATCCTTTAACGTCCATCCTTTTTCGTCAGCCAACTCTCGGATTCGGAACCTAACTAACCCCATTCTACTTGACAAACGATAAGTATCTATCTTTTTAATTCAAACACAATTGTCGATCGACAGTTAAAGAGTATTTTGTAGGGTGCGGATCTGTCCGAAGTTCGATCGCACTTAAATATATCTCATAGCGACACACCCGACGATACTCGCGCACAATCTTTAGAAACCGGGTTTTTTCCCGAATCTGCCGGCTGTAACGAAGTCCGATCGCAAAAACCCGGTTTCTCGCCACTCACCCACAAATCAAAGAAACCGGGTTTTTCACCAAACCTTCGCACTGTAACAAAGTCGATCGCAAAAACCCGGTTTCTGACTACCCACCCATCTAAAATAAAACAACTACCGACAGTTTTAACTGTCAGCAGTTGTTTCATATTATTCAATGCGGATGGCGAGACTCGAACTCGCAAGGACATAATGCCACACGCACCTCAAGCGTGCGCGTATACCAATTCCGCCACATCCGCTCTTTCCGACAATCTCTGGGATTTTTTGCGTTACCAGTTAAAGATTCACAGGTTGAGGTTCCTGAAATTTAACTTGTGACTTGCCCTTTTCGACCACCGATTTAAAATCATAGCACCACTACCCGCAAAAGTAAAATAAATTTTTATTAAGAATTTATGGGCAACCATTATCCAGAAGATACCGAAAGGGACTATTCTACAGAATATTGAGTGAATTAAGCAGCGAAGATGGGGTTCTCGAAAATTTTAATCGCTAATCGGGGGGAAATCGCCCTCCGCATCCTGCGCACCTGCGAGGAAATGGGGATTGCCACGGTCGCCGTTCACTCCACCGTAGACAAGCACGCCCTGCACGTCCAGTTGGCAGACGAAGCCGTTTGCATCGGCCCCCCCACCAGCAGTAAAAGCTATTTAAACATCCCCAACATTATCTCCGCGGCCCTGACGCGCAACGCCGCAGCCATTCATCCCGGTTACGGCTTCCTCGCGGAAAATGCCCGATTTGCCGAAATCTGCGCGGATCATCAAATTACGTTCATCGGCCCGTCTCCGGCAGCCATGCGGGCGATGGGCGACAAATCTACTGCCAAAGAAACGATGCAGCGGGTGAAGGTCCCGACTGTTCCCGGTAGCGGTGGATTGCTGGCGGACGAACATGAGGCTTTGTCGATCGCCCGCGAAATCGGCTATCCTGTGATGATCAAAGCCACCGCTGGTGGAGGAGGCCGCGGCATGAGGCTAGTCAAAGAAGCATCAGAACTCCCGAAACTCTTCCATGCAGCCCAAGGCGAAGCCGATGCAGCCTTCGGCAACCCCGGAGTCTACCTCGAAAAATTCATCGAAAGGCCCCGACACATCGAAATCCAAATCCTCGCCGACAACTACGGTAACGTCATCCACCTCGGCGAAAGAGATTGTTCAATTCAGCGCCGGCACCAAAAACTCCTGGAAGAAGCGCCAAGCCCCGCCCTCACCCAGAAACTTCGAGATCAAATGGGTCACGCGGCGATTGCTGCTGCCAAATCCATCAACTACACGGGTGCAGGAACTGTGGAATTTTTGCTTGACAAATCGGGCAAGTTCTACTTTATGGAAATGAACACTCGGATTCAGGTAGAACATACTGTCACCGAGATGATTACAGGCCTCGACTTGATCGCTGAACAAATTCGGATCGCCCAAGGTGAAAGACTGCAAATCAAGCAAAACCAAGTGATTCTCAGCGGCCACGCGATCGAGTGCCGGATCAATGCTGAAGACCCCGATCGCAATTTCCGGCCCCATCCAGGCAGAATCACCGGCTTTTTGCCTCCCGGCGGCCCTGGCGTGCGGATGGACTCTCACGTTTACACCGATTACGAAATACCAGCTTACTACGATTCTTTAATCGGTAAATTGATCGTCTGGGGGCGCGATCGACCTTCAGCCATCCGCAGGATGAAACGCGCCCTGCGGGAATGTGCCATCACGGGTGTTCCAACTACCCTCAGCTTCCACCAAAAAATCCTCGATTCCCCCGAGTTTCTCAGTGGCGAAGTTTACACGAATTTTGTGGAACAGTTCATGAACAATAGTCAGTAGTCAGTTGGCAGTTGGCAGTTGGCAGTAGTCAGTGGTCAGTCATCAGTCATCAGTCATCAGTCATTAGGTACTGGTTTTTTGTTAGATGTCAGCGCGAAAAACTCTAAAATCTTTTAGGAGTCAGTATCCTCGCCTGCCTCTTTAAAGATACAACGCACGGGTCACGGTGAATATCTACCCACGCCCCCCTTTTTCGCAGCTAATGACCAATGACAACTGACCAATGACAACTGACCAATGACAACTGACCAATGACAACTGACCAATGACCAATGACTCCTACATCATCATCGTCAATATGCCTTGCTGACCGAGAATCATTTCCCGCAGCAAGCTACAGATACCCACCCAAACGATCGGCGTAATGTCCACTCCGCCGATCGGCGGTACAATCTTTCTAGTGACGGCTAAAAAGGGTTCCGTCGGCCAAGCAATCAGACTCAACGGCAATTTGCTGAGGTTCGCGCCGGGATACCAAGTCAGGACGATCCGAAAAATAAACAGCAAAGTCATCACCACTAGGACAGAGCCCAGAATCCAACTTGCAACGGTAATACCAGTCATGGGTCTTATCTCAAAAATCTTAAGTTTTGTTAAGTCAACTCTTCATAATTTTAACTGTTTCAGAGGTGCGATCGAACACGATCGGCAGAATTTTTCCGGCCTGATACCTTCGGCTCGAAAGAGTTAGAGGGTTTGAGGGTGACAGGCTTGCTCGTTTCCCGGGGTGAAAATATTGCCGGTGGCACCACATTCCTGGCAAAATCCATTGCCGAGCTTCTCCCTGAGAACTGACTGCTGATAAAATTAATAAAAATCAAATTGTTGTAACAAAGGCTTTGAATTTATGACTCCTTCACTCGCTAACTTTTTGTACAGCCTGCTGGTGGGCATTTCCCTGGTAGTCATTCCAGCAACGATCGCCCTGATCTTTATCAGCCAAAAAGACAAAATCAAGCGCACCTAAAAAATCTGCGGGTTTCAAGCGTCCGGTGCGCGAGTCAATTTTGGACTCGCGCGATCGGGCATTTCCCCGCTTGTGAAACCTCGGCCCTCAGCAACTGTGAAGGCAAAACCTTCGGTTGACTGCTTTGGCTGAGGTTTTTTCCCGTTAAACTCATTACTATATGGTTCGCTTCCTTTTTCTGAAAGCCCGATCGCACGCTGCCCTGTCAAAGCACTGTCGGGCTCGCAGACTTAATGATAGATGTAAAATCTAACTCGCTAACATAGGAAAGACATAGGAGATAGGCTAATGGTCAATTTAGGATTGAACTTGAGCAGCTTGTTAGGGATCATCCTAGCAGTAGCAGGGGCAGGACTGTACTTTCTGCGATCGTGGCGCCCCAAACTAGCCCGAGACCACGATATTTTTTTTGCAGCAGTCGGCTTGCTCTGTGGCGGTATTCTGTTGTTTCAAGGATGGCGGCTTGACCCAATTCTGGCATTCGGTCAATTTCTGCTCGCAGGTTCCGCGATATTTTTTGCAGCCGAAAGCATTAAGCTACGGGGAGCGACCACAGCCCAAGCTAAAAGTCGATCGCAATACGTAGATGAAGAACGACCTGTCAGCAATGCCTACGCTTACGACGGCTACGATAACGATATCGACCAGCTAGAATCCGAGGAAGACTACCGGCAGCGCCCTCGGATTAGAGGCAGTCAAGACAACCGTTCCTCGCGCTCAGCCTACGACGACGAGCCCCGCCGCCGTCCTTCCTCCTCGAATCGCAACGGTAGCGATAACACATCTAGACAAGAGTCGAGCGAGCGAGCGCCCTCCCGCAAACGTCCCACCCGCCCAGAAGCCCCACCCGCCCAAGGCTCTGACAACTGGGATGTTTCAGACAACCCCGAAGAAAGACCGGCCCGCAGCCGCAACAACCGCCCCCCTACTTCGGAAAACCTCAGTTCTGACGCACCGCCGAGAACTAAAAAACCTCGTCCCGCAGAAGGAGCGAGGTCTCGCCCCAGCAACCGCGACTTAGAAGCACCGCCATCAGACTACGTGGAGTATCGACCAGTAGAATACCCGGAAGACCAACCGGATAATTCCCCCAGTTTCGACAAATAGGTCAAGATAAGTAGGTGGGTTAAACTAAACATTTCTCGCACCAGTAATGCAAAAAATTAAGTTGCGTTTATTGATGCCCATCTACTTATTTTCACACATCATTATCTTAAAATTAATCTAAAATACGATAATAAAAAGCCTATAATGCAGGCAAACACAGAGAGAATAAAACTCTCTAGAATTTTAACAATACTCTTAAGATTGTAATATTAGTTCGATCGAATAACAATTATCAGGCTCGGAATGAGGGCTGAAGTCCTCAGGCTTATATGAAGACGAAATTCCTAATCAGCGAATCGATTAGAGCGCACAGAATAGAAGGCGTGAAACCAACCAAAAGTACAATAGTCTCAAATCTCAAATCGAAAAAGGGAAAATCAGCAATCTGCCACTACCGTTTATTTATAGGAGGCTAATTTTAAGTGAATCGATCGCCTGAAAATTCCAGAATTGCCGATATTGCTGGAGAATCGCAGTTTACAAACAAAACTCCGAGCGCTCGATTCGGTCAAAACCCAGCAACGCCGGAAAATCTTAAACCAATCTCAAGCTTAAATTTATCATTACCCTTCCGCAAGTCCTAAAATAATTACAGGCTGTAGTTAGCAGTTGGCCCCAAAACCTAACTGCTAGCTGCTGATAGTTAAAAAATACTAATTCACGATCATGAATTTCAAAGTTCTAAGTTTAGCAGTATCGGGAATTTTAACAGTTGGGGTTGCAACCAGCGCTGCTGAGGTTGTTAAGGTACCCCCCGGGCGAGAGGAGGCAAATTTAAGGGAATTTAACTCCGGGCGTTCCCCCGGGGCGATCGCCGAAAATGCCGAAGAACAAACCAATATTCGGATTTACGAAAAGGCCAGTCCAGCGGTTGTTACCGTCGATACAGCTAAATCTAACGGTAGCGGCACAATTATCAGCCCCGACGGCATGGTGTTAACCAACGCCCACGTTGTTTCAGCAGGCGGTACCGTAAATATAATTTTGTCAGACGGCAGAAAACTTGTCGCTGATGTCGTCGGATTCGGCGAAGAAGGTTTAGACTTAGCCGTGGTCAAGATTCGCAATCAAAACAATTTGCCGACAATTCCTTTAGCCCGCCCGGGTTCGGTGAAAGTCGGACAACAAGCATTTGCGATCGGCAATCCCTTCGGTCGATTTCAAGGTACTTTTACAATCGGAATCGTCAGCCGCATTGACCCCCAAGGAGGCTTAATTCAAACCGACGCCGCCATCAATCCCGGCAATTCAGGAGGCCCGCTGCTCAACAGTTCTGGAGAATTAATCGGCGTCAATACTTCTATTTTTACTCGCGGTCAGGGCGGAGGCAATATCGGTATCGGTTTTGCAATTTCAGTAGACAAAGTGCCAGCTTTCCTGACAGCCGTCCGAGAAGGGCGAGCTCCCCGCGTTGCACAGAGACGATCGCCCTTTGGCAACAAATCACCTCAAAAAGTGGCGTTAAACGGCCCAGCAGTCAGCGGCAAACTTACCGAAAAGTCTGGCATTCTCCCCGCAGACAACAGCTTTTTTGACCTCTACTCGTTTGAGGGCAGAGCAGGCCAGCAAATCACAATAGAAATGAAAAGTCAAGAGATTGACCCTTATTTAATTTTGCTCGGGCCCAACCAGCGCGAAATCGCCCAGGATGATAACGGCGCAGGCGGTAAAAACGCCAGAATTACAGTCAGGCTGCCGGCAGATGGCACTTACACGTTCCTAGCAAATTCCAACGAAGCTAGGCAGTCTGGGGCTTATACCCTAGAACTGAAAGCCAGTGCTCCTACGGCACCTTCTCGGGCGATTTTGCAAGAAGCAGGCGCTTTAGTTGCAGGTGGCCCGGTACTGCCGTCTGACAACAGTCTGTATCGCGAGTATACTTTTGAAGGTCGATCGGGTCAGTCTGTAACAATTTCCCTCGAAAGTACAGATTTCGATCCCTATGTGGCTATATTCGGCGCTAACAACAGATTGCTCGCAGAAAATGACGATGCGAGCGATTCGACTAAAAATGCGTTTCTGAGCGTTACTTTGCCCGCTACGGGTCGCTACCGCATAGTTGTAAATGCTTACGATGCTTCAGGTCGGGGTCGTTACACTTTAACTGTCCGCTGAAAATACGTAATTGGTAATCGGAAATTGGTAATCGATTTTTTCTTCCTTCTTTCCGATTGCTTCTTGCTTCGGTCAACTCTCAACTCAATGACCGGCCTTCGGACAAGCTGTCAATTGTCTTCTTCCTTCTTCCTTCTTCCTTCTTCCTTCTTCCTTCTTCCTTCTTCCTTCTTCCTTCCTTCGGTCAATTCTCAACTCTTCCTTCCTTGCAAATCGAGGTAATTCATGCGTCAAATTAGATTTTGGGCGATCGCGCCAATTGCTATACTAGCTAATTTTTATGGCAATCCGACTCTTTCGGTGCCATTGTCAAATTCAAGTCGAGTTACTAACAGCAGTTCCACGATCGTTTCAGCAGAATTCCCTCAAAAATCACGTCATGCGAGTCATGCTAGCAAGGCTGCTTTAGCTCAAGCAAGCCCAAACCCATCCCCATCTGGGTCCACATCCCCAAAGCCCTCGCCAACTCAGACCCCAAATCTACCCACGCCGAGTCCTGCGGGGGGTTCGTCTAAGGTTATTTTAGACCAAAAGGGAGAACTCACCCCCGCTAAGTCTTCTGTACTGCCATCAGACAGCAGTTTGTACGACGAGTATACATTTGAAGGTACTCAGGGTCAGAAAGTGGTTATTACCGTAGAAAGTACCGAATTTGATACTTATCTAGCTATTTTCAATTCCCAGGCAGAACTGCTAGCAGAAAATGACGATCTCACGCAGCAAAATTCCAATTCTGAGATTACTCTTACCTTATCTGCGAGCGGTCGCTACCGCGTTATTGTCAATGCTTACGATCCACCTCCAAAAGGTAAAGGTAAGTACAGTTTGATTGTCCGCGAAGTAACAGCAAATTAATTGGCTATTAGCATTTCTGTCAATTATGCTCAAGGTGACTGGTTGCTTGCCAAGACTCAGAGAATTTAAAATTTTCGATGAGGAATGACTTATGATATGGTGTCTTTAAACACCAAATAAGATGGGTTCGATAGTTCTGAGTTAAATCAGAAAGAACTATCGAACTTTTACAGATTGGTGCTATCTGAGTGAAAATAATAGGATGACTAGCAGAATTTAGAGCTTGTCGGCCGTTGGCTTTTTAGAGTAATACGATCTCCGGTCGATCAGCACAACCAAAACGGATAGCCGTTGGGCCGTTGGGTTCGCATCTTTCAAGAACTCTTATTCCACACGTTCTACCAGATATCGAGCGGTCATGATATAGCCTTTCGAGCGAAATATGAGATATAAGTTTGATTTAAGATTGGAGAATTGGAGAATTGAGGAATTAGGGAATTGTTAAATTAATTTGTGAATACCTCATTTTTTGGATAACAGCTATAACTGATATTACAAGTACAAGTTTATAGCAGTTGATGCTTTGCCCGCTCCCTTATAGAACCCATTTGATATCTTTGAGTTTTTGGGTTGGGTGACGAGAAATATAGAGATCGACCTGTTTCTGAGATTTACAGCGAGTGGCGAGAAACCGGGTTTCTACGAGTTTTTGGGTTGGGTGACGAGAAACATAGAGATCGACCGGGTTTCTGAGATTTACGCAAAATAGATATCAAATGGTTCTATAGACCTCTTGCATAAGTCTTCTTTTCGATACAGAAACCGCAGATGTCAGACAGATAAACACAGATAAACGCAGATAATTTTAGGGTGTTTTCCGATTTTTGCAAGAGGTCTTATATAATTTCTGGCAGTTAAGTATGGGAATAAAACCGTTTTCATGTAACGCATTTAATTTTTATTTATGAGGTTGAGCGCGTCGGGTGCAGCGGCTTGTGCAAGCAAATATATCCGTAGGGGCGAAGCATGACCTCCATGAATATGGAATGATAACTAATAACTTATATGCGGTCATGCTTCTTCAGGCTTCAAAAACCAGATGC
>NZ_JAUBOJ010000156.1:0-15309 GCF_036700185.1 Microcoleus sp. BM001215392
ATTGGTTATTGGTTATTGGTTATTTGTTATTGGTTATTTGTTATTGGTTATTTGTATATCTCGCTTGTAGCCGAAACTCGATCCCCCTCGCATCCCCCGCATCGTTGCACCCACTTTGAGCGCTGTTGTCCCCCCCCTTAAAAAGGGGGGCGCCGGGGGGATCGAGAGGATTGTGACTCAGATAGAAGACTGATACTACCTTGACTGTAGAATTTAGATGCGCCTCAACTTAGCTGTCAATAGTCAACCGTCAACAGTCAACTATTAAAACAACTTTAGCCGATCGCGCAAAATCTCAGCTTGTTTTTGGGCTTCCGCCAAACCATCCCGCGCTACTTGAACCACAGCCGGGTCAGCTTTTTCCACAAACTTCTGATTAGTCAAACGCGCCGCAGTGTGCTTAATTTCCCCTTCGATCTTAGCCAACTTCTTCTCCAACTTACCACGCAACGCTACCAAGTCCACAACTCCAGCCAGAGGAATCAATACTTGCACAGTACCGACAACCCCAGCAATTGTCTGCCCTAAATCTGCATCTAAACTAGCTGTCACCGTCAGATTTTCGACTTTCGCCAAATCCTGAATGTAAACGCCTCCATCCAACAAAATTTGGCGTTCTTTTTCATTTTCGCTTTGCAAAATCGCCGTCACCTTCACACTGGGTTTGATCTCCGCATCAGCCCGCAAATTGCGAATAGTGCGAATTGTCCCGAACAACAACTCAAACTGCTGTTCTAACTCAGCATCAATTAGCGAGATATCAGCTTCAGGATAAGCTTGTAAAGCCAAACAATCACCATCACCCGTTTGAGTCAGAGTGTGCCAAATCTCCTCAGTAATGTGCGGCATAAAAGGATGCAGCAATTTCAGAATTCCTTCCAACACAAAAGCAAAAGTTTGCTGTGCAACTTTCTTAGAATTGGGTTCAGCATCCTGCTGTAAGCGAGACTTGACTAACTCAATATACCAGTCGCAAAAATCGCCCCAAATAAACTCGTAAAGCCCCTTCGCCGCTTCTCCCAAACCGTAATTTTCCAAACAAGTGCGACTTTGTTGTACAACTTGATAATACCGAGAAATAATCCAGCGATCGCACAATTCCAAACTACCACCTTCCACAGCAGGACTTCCCAATTGCTGCGGAGTCTGTCCTTCCAGATTCATCATCACAAACCGGGCGGCATTCCACAACTTATTAGTAAAATTCCGGGAAGTCTCAACTGATTTAGATTCATCAGTTTTGCGATCGTACTCCATGCGAATATTCTGCCCGGCCCCAATCACTTCCTTAACCAAAGTGTAGCGCAAAGCATCAGTCCCGTACTTCGCAATCAACAGCAGCGGGTCAATACCGTTGTTTTTACTCTTAGACATTTTGTGACCGTTTTCATCCAACACCAAACCGTGAATATAAACAGTCTCAAAAGGCATCTTTCCAGTAAAATGTCCGGCCATCATCGTCATTCTAGCAACCCAGAAAAAGATGATATCAAAACCAGTCACCAGAGTAGTTGTCGGATAGTAAAAATCCAAATCCTTAGTTTCGTCCGGCCAGCCCAAAGTTGAGAAAGGCCACAATCCCGAAGAAAACCAAGTATCCAATACATCTGGATCTCTTGCTAACTGGACATCCCGACCAAACTTAGCCTCCGCTTTTTCCCTAGCTTCAGTTTCATTTTTTGCCACCACAAACGGCGTTGTATCAGTAATTTCTCCCTGAGTTTCGCTAACAGCATACCAAGCCGGAATTTGATGACCCCACCACAATTGTCGGGAGATACACCAATCTTTTAGCTTCACCAACCAATCGCGATAAACCTTTGTCCATCTTTCCGGAACAAAGACTGGTGAGTTACTTTGATCTAATGCTTCTAACGCGCGCCCTGAAAGCGGCTCGATCTTCACAAACCATTGAGTAGATAGTAACGGTTCGACGGGGACTTTGCCGCGTTCGCTGTAGGGAACTGTATGTTTGTAGTCTTCAATTTTTACCAAAACGCCGTCAGTTTCCAACCGTTTTATCACATTTTTGCGAGCAACAAATCTGTCTTGTCCCTGGAACTCTCCGGCATTTTCATTTAAAGTGCCGTCCTTGTTCATAATGTTAATAAACGGCAAATTGTGGCGCTTACCCATCTCAAAGTCATTCGGATCGTGGGCTGGAGTCACCTTGACACAACCTGTTCCGAAAGTCGCGTCAACTAATTCATCGGCAAAAATTGGAATTTCGCGATTTACAATTGGCAAAGTGACAGTTTTACCAATCAGATGCTTGTAGCGATCGTCCTCTGGATTCACAGCAACGCCAGTATCGCCCAACATCGTCTCCGGCCGAGTCGTCGCCACCTCCAAATAACCAGAACCATCCGTCAAAGGATAGCGGAAGTGCCACAAATGCCCCTCAACTTCCTGCTGGTCAACCTCCAAATCAGACACAGCAGACTGACTCGCCGGACACCAATTCACCAAGTAATTGCCGCGATAAATCAGCCCCTCATCGTAGAGGCGGACAAACGCTTCTAAAACCGCAGCGGATAAGCCTTCATCCATCGTAAAGCGTTCCCGCGACCAATCGACAGACACGCCCAAACTGCGTAATTGATTAGTAATAGTATTGCCAGACTCAGCTTTCCATTCCCAAGCCCGTTCTAAGAATTTTTCTCGACCTAAATCGTGGCGAGTTTTGCCTTGTGCTTTGAGTTGTTTTTCGAGAATAGTTTGAACAGCGATACTAGCATGATCCGTTCCCGGCAACCACAGGGTATTGCGTCCAGTCATGCGGTGATAGCGGACGAGGACATCAATTAGGGTTTCTTCAAAGGCGTGTCCCATGTGGAGGCTGCCGGTCACATTGGGCGGCGGGATAACAACGCAGTAGGGTTCGCCGCCGCCTTCGGGGTCAGCTTTGAAGGTTTGGTTGTCTTCCCAGTATTTTTGCCACTTAGTTTCGGTGGCTTTCGGGTCGTATTGGGGTGGTAGGTTTGCGGTCATGGTGGCTTGAGAGTTTTATCTTATTTAGATTGTGCCACAGGTGAGGGAGGGTGAGGGGAAGTTGGGGAAAGTGCGATCTTTAAGGCTGGGCGGGTTTACGTTAAAATTAAGGTAAAATCAACAGGTTTGATGACATTATGAATGTAGCAGCACTTCGACATCAAATCGATCGATGGCTCGATCGACTCTCTCCAGAACATCTGACATTAGTTGCGAGTTTTATAGAGTTTCTAAGCCAAAAGCAACGTCAAGGGATAATCATTTCGCAAAATAATCTGCCAGAGGTTTTCTCAGCAGAAATCCAAGAGATGCCTGCTGCTAATTCTTTTAGTATTCCAGAACCCTCAGAAATTGACGGGGAGGGCCAATCTAAAGCAGCGCTTTTACAAGATTTTCGGCAGGCTTGGCATGAAGCCATGACTGGGAAAACCATTCCGGTTGAGCAAATGTGGGAAGGAATTGAAAATGACTGACTTGCCCTTGCATTTATCCAAACAGAACAGGACGAAAAAATTAGATGAAAACGCAATTAGATATTTTAAAACAGCTTTAATTGTGAATTGGGCAGTTTTCGGTGCAGGATGATGATATGCTAATTGAGTTAGCTCATAATTTTGACTATCAATGGCTGTTCCGCCAGAAATTAGCAACATCATAGCGCGGCTAAACCAAGAACTAACGACTATTGAGCAAGATGCAACCAGGGGACGGAACCTACTCCGCTCGGCTCTTGACCTTTTTCCAAACACTGATATTCTCGTTCAGTTTTTTGCCGTTCTCAATAATATCTTATTCATGGCAGAAAACTACAAAGGACAGATACAGACTATTGTTGAGCGAATCTCCCCGGATGATGTGCAGGCCGATGTAGTTCAGGATGCTGGAGAAGAACTGGGAGACTTGCTAGGTCGGGTGCTGGAAGCTAAAATAGGCATGGAACGAATTATTGCTAGATTGGAGAACTTACAATGAGACAGCTACCGGATGAAAAAGAATTACTTGAACTGCTGGAAATGACAAAAATAGTTGAACGGCAAATGATAGAAGTAGGTCAGATGATAACGGCGGTGGATGAGAAATCTGCAAAACGCATTGGTAAATTTAGAGAAGCAATGTTACAGAAAAAAGAAGTTTCAGGTGTTTGAGTTGAACCAGCAAAGAAAAAGCGATCGCAATTTGTGAAAAAAAAGTGCGATCGCTCTTAATTAGTTTACAAATTTTCCTATTCCCAGCGAATATTTCGCTCGTCCCCTACTACTTCCTTAGATCTATTTCACCTCTTTATAATCCACCCCATAACTCGTATCTCTCCCCGACAAATACGTAGTTTTCCCCGTCAAAGTCTCCAAAGTTTCTCTCGTTTTACTCGAAGTAATCGTATTCAGCGGCACTCCCAACTTGCTAGCCAAACCCGCCGCTACCCCCACGCCTTGTCCTTGATAAATATTCACCGTCGCAATTCGCCCGACTGATACCGCCATCCCGACATAACCGGACGATCGCCCGACGATCGCCAAATTACTCACTTTACTCGCTAAGGCGCTCTCTATCCCAAAATTATAGGTTGGCAGTGGCGGAATTCTCGATTCCAAATCCTTGACTCCGCCCCGCAAGTCGAAATCATAGGAAAAACTGCCGATCGACTTTTCTGCTTCAGTTCCCCCTTTCATAATCTCCTTTCCCGTCAGCGGATCTACCACATCCCGAACATTCAAAGTTTGTCTGATATAAATCTCTTCTGGGATAAATACTCTCACATCTTTACCAGATTTTTTTTGCAGCCATTCTTGGAGATGTGACATTTCTTTCACCATCTCAGAATTCGGTTTTCTGCCGTTAGCTTCCATCTTCATCAATTCGTCAACTTGGTATTTAAACAAAAAGCCGTTCCAAGACAGCGAATTATCTTTATAAACGCAAACATTGGCTTTATCAAAGAAGAATCCTTTATCTTGAGTAAAGGGCAATTTCCTGTCTACGTGATATGCCGCCCCTATAGCTACGCTTCTGATATTGTAGCCGTCTCGATATGCCTGATAAATCGGACTCAAGAAATTCCTCATCCAGAATTCTGTACTTGCGGGGTCTTTATATTTGGTAATGCTTGCTTTAATTTTTTCGACTAAAGGCGTGTCGTAGAGAATGTCATCTTCTATTTTGCGGAAGTCTGCCATCGTTAGCCCCGTAATTGTCGGCACTACAGATACTGCTAAAGTTTCATTTTTTGATTTGATGTTTTGCGATTCATATCCTGTATAATAAGATAATCCAGCTTTTCTTGCCAGTTCCGCGTCTTGAGTTACGTCAATAAAAGAGTGAGCTTGAATTTTGATATTGCTCTCTTTGACTTCGGCATATTCTATTTTTTTATCAACTAGGTGAGGAGTAAGAGTTGAGTGGGAAATAACTTTAACTCCGGCTTCCGAAAGCATCTCTCTCAGAGCTTTATCAGCGGTTTTTGGTTCCAAGCAAGATTCAGGAACATTCGCTTTGTCTAAGAATTCCCGGAAACATTGGGCGTAGGGTTGGCGGTACCAGTCGGGGATTTTATCTAAATCGACGTAGCCTAAGCCACCGCGGGTGAGTACGCCGCCCAAAAGAGCAGTTGCGTAGTTCGATCGCACAACAGCAACTTTACCCTTTTCACCTAAAGTCTTTTTTGCCCATATAGCCGCACATATCCCCGGTACTTCATCCCCATATACTACTACATCAAACTTTTGATCCGGTGATTTGTGCGGTTCTGCTGCGGGCGGGCTGCTGGATTTTTGCCGGATAGTTTCGGTGTCTGATGTGGCGCTGGCTGGGTTTCTGTGTGTGATGTCATTCGCAGCTTGTTGGAACTGCGGAGAGTCAACTAAAATTTTTACGGCTACGAAGAAGATTGCGATCGAAGCTAATTTCTTGAAAGTAAAGGGCATTTAGTTGACTCGTTGATAATTTTGGCAGACCTGAAAGTGCTGTTCAGGGTTTACGGAGTTGAATATAGCACGTTTAGGTAATTTCGGCACAAGTTGATTTTTTCCGGACACTGTTGGGATTAGTATTATTGAACCGCGAAGACGCGAAGAACGCGAAGGAAGAAGTAGGAAGAAGGAAGAAGTAGATTATCTTCTACCGAGAAGGGAGTTAATTATTGGAAATTTCAAATGAGAAATTTTGTAGCAGAGTTTGATGTTAAGTTTATTCACAAATTGTGCGACCGGCAAAAATCTGCTGCTACATTAGGAACTATAGATAAAAAATTAGCCTGTTACAAAGATTTAGAGCATCAGTTTAACAAGTGTATCTGCGGTGTTAAGTGCCAAATCAGGAGTTTTGGAATAAGGGCGATCGACTCACCGAAAAGCTGGGGTAGAGTAGATGCCGTGTATTAGTATCAACTTAGCCCAAAATACCGCTTAACCCGAAAGACCGCCAGGGGTTTAAACCCCTGGCTCATAGCGAAAGTCCTCTCAAAGAGGACTAATATGAAATCCGTTTTTCTGGTTCTATTTATTCTTTAAGTCTGTTAACGCGGACTTCTCAAAGATGGCAAACCCAGATTTGATGCAATGAGTTATTCAGTCCTCTTCGAGAGGACTTCAGCTTTGAGGCAGGGGTTTAAACCCCTGGCGGACTGCGGGTGTAACGTTAGTTTAATTGGACATCAATGGCACGGACACCTAAAGAATCGAAGAGCTAATTGTTCAAAAGACAAATCCCAGATATCAAAATTACCAACTTCACAGCGAGGCAGATGCAATAATAAACGAATCTTCTCAACCCAAACCCGGTGATGCAGTCCTTGGTGGCAACAATCCACCTCCCATCGGTTCAGCAGTTTTAGGAGGAATAGAAGGAGTCAAACAACGAAGTCCGCGCAACGCGAGACTAAAGAATCAAGCAGGTATTAAATAAGGATTTAATATTATTGACAATTATCCATATCTGAGTTGAAACGAACTTGATACCAAATCCCGCTTAAATATCCCCATAATTTCTTAGTCTCGCGTTGCGCGGACTTTGTTCGTGTAGAAGCGGTTTCAACCGCCGCTCGATCGCTCTTATTAATTTACCCTTAATTTCTCACAAAAAAAGAGGCGCACTCGCGCCTCTCAAATCTTTCATGTCAGAGTTCTAAACACTAACAGCAACTTTCGATTCTTTTGCAGTCAACTTCTCGTAAGTCGCCCGCATCTTCAATCCGACCAATACTTGGAACAAGCCAGTTCCATTGTTGGAACCAGGATATTCGCGGTGTTGGAGTAACAGGTGAGTCAACTCGCCTTCGTATTTCGCAGAAGTCTTGCTCAAGTGGCTTTCGATGTAAATCACTTCTTCGAGATTCTCGAACTGACCGTCTACTTCCAAAATCGAGACTTCGTGGCCGTAGAAAGCATCTGGGCCGTAGTACATCTTAATTCCGGGATAGGAACAAGTCAGTTTGCGGCCGCAAGGAATCCAGTTAATTGTCGAACCTTCGTCAAACAAATATGCAGGTTCAAAGTTGGCGATACCTTCGCGCTGAATCATTTGGACGCGCAGAACCTTCCGTTCTTTGTCATCTTTGATCAAGTTAGTCGGCAATACTTGAATTACCACGTCAGCATATTGCTTTTGTGGGTCGATGTAGGCTGTGAAATCTGGTTTGCGAGCATTGATCGCAAACAGCACGTCTTCGTAACGGTGGCCCCGTTCCGCCATGTCGCGCTGGATTTTCCAAGCAATTTTTACTTCGTCGCTGATGTCGAGGTAGACGCTGAAGTCGATGAGATTTCTCACTCGCTCGTCGTAAAGGGGGTGCAACCCCTCAATCACAATCACGTGATTCGGCTCTACCCGCTCAGGAGGATCGAGCAGACCGGTTTCGTGGTTGTAAATCGGCTTGTCTATTCCCCGACCTTCTTTGAGCGCCTTCATTTGCTCGGCCATTAGGTCAAAATTGTTCGCTCTCGGGTCAAGGGCGGTAATCCCTGTTTCCTTGCGTTGCTTGCGATCGAGACAATGATAGTCGTCAAGGCAGATTACAGTCACGAAATCTTCCCCGAACAAATCTGTCAATCGGCGCAAAAAAGTAGATTTTCCGCAACCGGAGTCTCCGGCTACGCCAATTAAAACCACGCGATCCGGCTTACTGGTCATAGTTTCCCTCTAACAAAATCACTGTTTACTAAGTAACTGAAGTTTAGATTCCACAAAATTTCAGCCCGCAGGTAGCTAAAAGCAGGCTCTCTGCGGGTTTGCTACCCCGAGAGGATCGAGCACTAACCAGCATACAGCAGTCAGTTGACTGCCTGCCCGGGAAGACCCAAGCAATCTTCAAGGCAAGAAATTAATACTAACTTTAGTGGTTAATCTTACCAGAATGCGTCCGCCCCCTACAAGCTCAACGTCATTTAGCTAAATCCTACTTTCAGCAATACAGGATTTAAATTGTATATTTCAGGCGTAGGAAAAATCGTCAAATCCTCTCCCCATCGGATCGTCTCCCTATCGGACTATCTCGCGCTCTGCTCAAATCATCACGAGTTATCGGGGCCGATCCCCCGATCGGGTAAAATATTGGCAGTACGCAGACAACAATAGCTATAGGTCAACACCTGAACGCAGCCGGGATCGGCTTTGCGTGGCGATCGGCTAAGGGGAATTAGAGGCGGAGCGATCTCAACTTGACACTCCCGCCTGCGCGACGAGGCTCAAAGATTCGCGCGGGCAAATTAGTCCAGGTGGCCTTAAGAAAAAAGTAAATTGAGTCTAACGTCACATTCTCTTTCTTTATAACTCTGTATCGTGAAGGACAAGCAACAAATGTACAGCCCAAGCATATCTGGTGTAGCGGCCAACTCAGAATCAGGCAACCGCATCTTTGTTTACGAAGTGGAGGGTATGCGTCAGAGCAAAGCAACTGACCAAATAAGTCACCCGATTCGCCGTAGCGGCAGCGTGTTTATCTCCGTGCCTTACGATCGCATGAATCAGGAAATGCGCAGAATTGCTCGCATGGGTGGCAAAATCGTCAGTATTCGCCCCTCAAACGGCGCTCCCGAAACTACTAATGGCAAAGTCGCACCAGAAGCAGGGCTACAGAGTCAGAAATCTGGAGAAAAAACTAAGCCCATGACTCAAGCCAAGGAAAAAGTTCAGGTTCCTGTTAACCTCTATAAACCTGCCAATCCCTATATTGGTAAGTGCATATCTACAGAAGAAATGGTCAGAGAAGGCGGCGAGGGCACAGTCCGTCACGTCACTTTCGACATTTCTGGTGGCAATTTGCACTATCTCGAAGGTCAAAGTATCGGGATTATTCCCGATGGAACCGATAAAAACGGTAAACCTCACAAAATTCGGCTTTACTCGATCGCCTCTACCCGTCACGGCGACCACCTCGACGACAAAACAGTTTCTCTGTGCGTCCGCCGCCTGGAGTACAAACACCCGGAAACAGGCGAACAAGTCCTCGGCGTTTGTTCGACTTTTCTGACAGGTTTGGAACCCGGAGCTGATGTCAAAATCACCGGCCCGGTAGGAAAAGAAATGCTCTTACCCGACGACGAAGATGCCACCGTGATCATGATGGCGACTGGTACGGGTATCGCTCCTTTCCGCGCTTATTTGTGGCGGATGTTCAAGGAAAATAATCCCGATTACAAATTCAAAGGTTTAGCTTGGCTGTTTTTTGGAGTTGCTTACACTCCCAACATTCTCTATAAAGAAGAGTTAGAGCAATTGCAGCGCGAGTTCCCCGATAATTTCCGTTTGACTTATGCCATCAGCCGCGAGCAAAAGAGTGCAGAAGGCGGTAAGATGTACATCCAAAACCGGATTCAAGAGAACGCAGACCAATTGTGGGAATTGGTTCAAAAGCCGAAAACTCACACTTACATCTGCGGTTTGAAGGGCATGGAAGGCGGCATCGATCAGGGAATGTCTGCTGCATCTAGCAAGCACGGCATTGACTGGGCTGGCTATCAAAAACAGTTGAAGAAAGATGGTCGCTGGCACGTTGAAACTTATTAATGTGTAGCTTGATTTAATCTGATTTGTAGGGCGGGCTTAGGCTTGCCCTATTTTTTTGTGAAACAGTTTTCAGCATTAAACAAGATTGCATAAATCTTTGATCTATCCTTCAACCGCAGATGCAAAGCAGATACACACAGATGATTTAAAAAGAGAAAAGTGAATGAATGCAATGCTAGTCTATTCAGGGGCAGATTCACCCAAGAAAAGTGTAAAATAGACTGTAAGCTCACCGAAAAAGGGAGATAATTGACATGATTTTAATTTCTACCCAACAACTTACATTTGAAGAGTATCTGAACTACCAGGGAGAATCAGGTGTTTGTTATGAGTTATATCGGGGACATCTCATTGAAATGCCAACACCTACAGCCCTACATATCAAAATCATTGAATTTTTGGTTTACCAGTTCCGGCGCTTCTTTGCCACACACAACCTACCGCTAGTTGCAATTGTGACTACCGCAGTCCGAACTGAGGAAAATTCTTCCCGCGTTCCTGATGTGGTGATTTGCACTCAGAGTCTTTGGGAACAAGTCTGCGCGCAACCAGGTTCCGCAGTGCTGGATTTTGAAGAAAAACCGCTGTTAGTTATCGAAGTTACCAGTCAAAATTGGCGCGACGACTACATCCGCAAACGGGCAGAATATGATTTGATTGATATCCCTGAATATTGGATTGTAGACGCCAATCAACCCAAAATTAGAGTGTGCAGCCGTCCCGAAAATGAAGGTAGTTATTCTCATCAGGAATTTTTGCCTGGAGATCGAGTTCAGTCTGTACAGTTCGCTGAATTTATTTTATCGGTGAATGAAGTGCTAGATCCGCCTCTAGTAGAAGATTTAATTCGAGCCGAAGAAGAACATCTACAGCAACTAGAACAGCAAAATGTGCAACTAGAACAGCAAAATGTGCAACTAGAACAGCAAGTTAATGCAGAAAGGCAGCGCGTAGAAAGATTGGAACAGCGGCTTCGAGAATTGGAGGTAGACCTGGATACATAACTTTAAAATTGCAATGCAAAGTCTGATGTAACGTCTGGATTAATTTGTCAGATCGTTTCTGAAGATAACAATCACAATCATATTGGTTCGTAGTGAGGACTTTAGTCCTTTAATTATGAGGACTAAAGTCCTCGCTACGAACTGTTTTTATTACGAGTGATTGACAGGACAGGATCTGATATAGAGTCTGACTTTTTAAAGAAGTCGGGGATCTGGGTATTCTATGAATGCCTGGTTGTCATACAATGATTGTAGATTAAGTGATTTTCTACGGGTCAAAGTCGTGGCTTTCAAAATTGGTTTGCTAGGTTTGGGTACGGTTGGCGCTGGAACAGCAGAGATTTTGCTCTCCGCAGATGGGCGCCATCCGCTGTTGCAGGAATTGGAAATTTATCGGGTGGGAGTGCGCGATATTTCTCGAACTCGGTCTTTACAATTGCCAGAAAATGTGCTGACAACTGACCTAGAGGCGATCGCCACTGACCCGGAAATTGATATTGTAGTAGAACTTATTGGCGGATTGGAACCGGCGCGATCGCTCATTTTGCAAGCGATCGCCAACGGTAAGCACGTAGTCACCGCCAATAAAGCAGTTATCGCCCGCTACGGTAATGAAATCTTTGACGCGGCTAACGCAAAAGGCGTTTATGTAATGCTAGAAGCTGCTGTCGGCGGCGGCATTCCGGTCATTCAAACCCTCAAACAATCTTTAGGTGCAAACCGCATCAAAAGTGTGACTGGTATCGTTAACGGCACAACTAATTACATCCTGACGCGGATGCAGAGTGAAGGCGCAGACTTTGGCGAAGTGCTCGCGGACGCTCAGCAATTAGGTTATGCCGAAGCTGACCCTACAGCAGATGTGGATGGATTAGATGCTGCTGATAAAATTGCTATTTTAGCCTCGCTGGCTTTTGGCGGACGCATCAAGTTAGCAGATATTCACTGCGAAGGTATCAGACAAGTTAGTGCGGCTGATATTGACTACGCCGATAAGCTGGGATTTGCGATCAAATTGTTGGCTATTGCTCAAGAAACTTCCCGAATTTCTGAGCAAAATGGGGATGCTGAAGGGGAACTCCTCTCGATTCGGGTGCATCCTACTTTTGTGCCGAAAGCTCATCCGCTGGCGAGTGTAAATGGTGTTTATAATGCAATTTTAGTCGAAGGAGATGCGATCGGGCAATTGATGCTTTACGGGCGCGGTGCGGGGGCTGGGCCCACAGCTAGCGCGGTAGTATCGGATATTTTGAATGTGGCTGCTATCCTGAAAACCGAAACTGTGCCGATTCCCCATCCTTTGCTGAGTTGCTCTCACCAACACTACTGCAAAATTGCCGAAATGAAGGAACTTGTGACTCGCTTTTACGCGCGCTTTCTGACGCGGGATACTCCGGGGGTAATTGGCAAACTCGGCACTTGTTTCGGCAACCACCAAGTTAGTTTGGAGTCGATTGTGCAAACGGGAATTCATGGCAATTTAGCAGAAATTGTTGTCGTGACTCACGATGTTCGGGAAGGTAATTTTCAACTAGCACTTGATGAAATTCGCGCGATGGAAGCAGTCGATAGTATTGCGAGTACGTTGCGAGTTTTGTAAGAATTGCACAAGGTTCGATCGTTCGGAATGCGAGTCCTTCTTTTCCTGAGGACTAAAGTCCGAACGATCGAACCTTTTAAAACGCGAAGTAGAGGTTTGAGCGTTCAGACTTTAGTCCTTCATGAATGCGGACTAAAGTCCTCACTACAAACCTTTTTTAGATCGTTTTTAATTTAGTATGGATCAATAAAATTGGATTTTGTCGATCGCCCTACAGGAAGGCACTTGCTAGATTCCCTCTACGAAAAGTTTGCCAAACCTCAATTACACGATACTGAGGAGTCCAGCAATCCCTCAATTTATGTTCGGCACCCAGAGGGGCAAGTTGTTGATGGAAATTATAGCATAGAAAAAGTCTTTGAAGACTTTCGCACTGGTTTTTATGCTGAAAGTCGCCTTCCGGTTTCTGGAAATAATCCGCCCGTGCTCGTGATTCGCGGATACGGTTCGTGGTATCCTTTCGATCGCGTTTTAGAAGATACGCCCGACGTGTTTGTGGCAAAACTAGAACGCCAGTTAAAAGCGGCGGAGACTGCGGGCGCTGTTGATTGGATAAAACAGCAATTTCGCAGCGGAAATCCGGCGGATGTCATCGGAGAAAGTTTGGGGGGCAAAGTTGCTCAACAGATTGTAGCAAAATACCCGGAGTATATTCGATCGACTGTAACGTTTAATTCTTTGGGCGTTGCCCAAAAGTTAGCTCAAACTTGCACCGCTCAGAATGTTTTCCACTACTTTACTTTAGGCGAAAGGTATGCTTTCTGGGCAAATGCAGGCGATTACGTACCGGGAACGATTTTTGTGATTTCTCAAAAAGGGAAAAACTGGTGGTATAAAATCGAAGAGGCGATCGTCCGAATGGCCCGTTTTGAAGGCAAGTTTCGCAAAAGGCGAGTCCTGGTGGTAATGTTGGCTCAGTGGCTGTTGTTAAATCGGCATAATGCGATCGTCCTCAACAAGAAAAAGCCGGTAGTCGTTGAGATCGATCGCGCGCAATTACAAATTTTCCGCAAAAACCGCTTTACCTAAACCCCTACCAAAGCCTTCGATGCGCCCGGTGACTGATTTTCCCGCGCTGCGACGGCGAGTACCAGACAAAGCGCTGCGATCGCTTTTTCCCACTCTTCCTTGACGGCGGTGGGTTGAACCCCATCAAAGGCGCTAACTAACCGAGGAATCGATCGATCTAATGCAAGTTTTGGAATGGATTTGTGCATCTCAACTAAATTAGTTAAACTCTCTTGATTCTTCAGAAAACCGACTACCCATTTCGTAGCATGATCTGGACTATCTGGGACATTTTTAATTCCTAATTCAGTTTGTAACCAGTCATAAAAAGCTGGGAGTTTTTGGGCTAAGACAGCGCCAGCAGTAGGCAAACTTTCTTTGAGTAAAGCAGTATCCAGACTTCCCAAGAGTTGATTGAATTCCGGTGAATCTAGCAAGCTGGTTAATGGAAGTGAGAGCAGGGCTTCGGAATCGTCAGGGGATAAATTTAAAGTGCGCGAAAATGTTGGTAACATTGGAAAGTCTCTCAGAAAGATGATGCTTTCACTATGCCAGTTACGCACAGCAATGAATATGAGCTACCTCATATTAGCTGAATAGGTTCGTTCGTAGTGAGGACTTTAGTCCGCAACAAAGAAGGACTAAAGTCCTCACTACGAACCTATATAGGAAGCTATATTTGAATATTTTAAACAAATTCTCCTTTCGCCACCATCACCACTTTACCTCCCACCAATACTTCTATTTCTCCCTGATTGCTTTCTGCTTTCAGCAACAGCAACGAAGGTCTACCAATTTCATAACCCTGTTCGACTCTCACATCAATTTTTGCTTCCCCGCAATAAGCATATTGTACCAAATATCCAGCCAAACAGCCATTGGCACTCCCCGTCGCCGGATCTTCGGGAATTCCTAAAGAATAAGCGAAAACTCGGACGTTCAAATCATTAATGTCGCTGTAAGTTTCGGGACAGAAAATTAAAATTTCTTTGGCTTCTGTGGTATTAATTAGTTCAAAATATTTATCTAAGTTGACTTGAGCTTTTTTGACGGCTGCGAGGGTTTTTAAAGGGACAATTATAAACGGTACTCCGGTAGAAACTTCTCGAATTGGGAATCTAGAATCTATTTCATCGACTTCTAAATTCAGCACGCCTGCGAGAGTTTCGGTTGGTAAAACTTGACCGAATGTTGGCGGGTTTTGTCGCATCCATAAAATATCTGCGGATTCGTTGCGATAATTGAAGGTGACTGGAATTTGACCCACGGCTAAATTGAGAATTACTCGATCGACCTTTTCGCCAATTATCTCTTGCTGTAACACAAACGCAGTCCCCAACGTCGGATGGCCCGCAAACGGCAATTCCTTCTTGGGCGTGAAGATGCGCACGTCGTAGCCGTTATTTTGCGGTTCGGGCGATCGAATAAACGTGGTTTCCGAATAATTGATTTCCTTCGCAATCAGCAGCATTTCGGCCTCTGAGAGTTCCGCAACTCCCGCGCCACAAAAGACAGCTAGCTGATTGCCAGCATATTTTGACTCGGCAAACACGTCAACGATATAAAAATTCATATTTCTCTCTTTTGATAATAGTTTGTAGTCAGGAATTTATATTTATCAATGTCAGATTAGGACTGAAACCAGTTCTATCTCTCGTTTATCGCCGAGGCCCGATCCCCCTAAATCCCCCTTAAGAAGGGGGACTT
>NZ_JAUBOJ010000157.1:0-15241 GCF_036700185.1 Microcoleus sp. BM001215392
GCGAAAGTCCTCTTAAGAGGACTAATGAGTTCTTCAGTCCTCTTAAGAGGACTTTTGCTTTGAGGCAGGGGTTTCAACCCCTGCCGGACTATTGCTTGTACCTTAAGTTGACACGCAGAAGGGCGAAAGCCTTTGTCCCTACAGATATCGTTCAAAATAGAAGCTTTTGTTTGTTCCCCGATTGATTTTCTAGACACAATTGGGTGGCTGCCGCCGTCGGTATGGGTTTACTAAACAAGTAACCCTGACCCATCTCGCACTGAAGCGACTGCAAAAATGCCAACTGTTCTGCTGTTTCTACTCCCTCAGCAATCACTTGTAAATTCAAGCCCTGTCCCAAGGCGATCGCGACTTTCACAATCGTAGCACCGCTGCTACCGCTCTGCAAATCTGCCACGAAGGATTTATCTATTTTTAAATTATTTAGCGGCAAGTTTTTCAGCGACCACAGCGAAGAATAACCCGTGCCAAAATCGTCCAGAGAAATGTGAATTCCCATTTGCTGCAATTGCTGCAATACCGAAACCGTAAAATTCACATCTGTCATAGCAATGCTTTCGGTGATTTCTATTTCTAAATACTCGGGATTTAACTGGGTTTCTGACAGTATCTCAGCGATGGTTTGTACGGTGTTAGCTTGCAGGAACTGGCGGCCTGATAAATTTACGGCTACCCGCACCGGTGGCAATCCCATTAACTGCCACGCTCGATTTTGCAAGCAAGCTGTCCGCAGTACCCATGCGTCTATCTGGCAGATTAATCCTGTTTCTTCTGCTAAGGGAATAAATCGATCCGGAGCAATCAAACCGCGTTCGGGATGCTGCCAGCGAATCAGAGCTTCCATGCCGACTATTTTGCCAGTATTCAAGTTTATTTGGGGTTGATAGTGCAGCACAAACTCGGCTTTTTTCAAAGCTTTGTAAAGATGATTTTCTAAGTTAAGTTCCTCGGAAACTTGACTGCCGATCGCCCGCGTGTAAAACTGATAATTGTTGCGACCTCTCTGTTTAGCTTTGTACATGGCAGCATCAGCATTCTTCAGCAAAGTTTCTGCATCCTCTCCGTCGTAAGGAGCCAAAGCAATTCCCAAGCTAGCCTTAGTATAAAGTTCTAGACCATCAAAATCAAACGGAGTGCTTAAACTCTGGATAATTTGCTGGCAAACCTTGGTTGCGTCCTCTGGGCTGTTGATATTGTAAAGCAGCAAAGTAAATTCATCGCCGCCCCAACGGGCGATCGAATCTCCCGCGCGCAAACAGTTAGTCAAACGCCGAGATACACCTTGCAGCAATTGGTCGCCCACCGGGTGACCGAGAGTATCGTTAACATTTTTAAATCTGTCCAAATCTAGAAAGATTACCGCCAGCATTTCTGCATTGTGGTGAGAGTTAGCTAAAGCTAAAGACAGCCTTTCATTAAACAGCAATCTATTTGCTAAACCTGTCAGTGGATCGTGGGAAGCTTGATGTCGCATCATTGCTTCGACGCGCCTCTGCATGGCAGCCATGTACAGGTGAGTTCCTAAAGATTTTGCCAGCTTCAATTCGTCGCTTGTCCACTTTTGAGCTTCCCCTGTTTTGATTTCTTTCCAAGCTGCAAAGGACTGTCGGGGACGATCGCCCCGGGCGTCGGAACTGCAACGGCCAGCCCACAAAATTTCGGTTTCTACCGCGCCCCGAAAAACAGTCAGACAGCCGATGCACTGTTGGCGGTATTGCAGCGGTACTGCCAAAAATGACCGAATGTCAGATTCGATAAAATTTGCCGATAAAGATTGGAGTTGAGGTTCTTGACAAATATCGGCAATCGCGTACAAGTGGGGTACGATTGAATTAGAAATATTTGTATTAATGGAACTGTGGTGTTCGGAATAGAGATTTTGAAAAATACCTAATTCAGCGGTAGGAGCGGCTGTTTTTGCTCGATCGTCTTGGTTGACAAATCCCATGATCTGCTGCCAAAATTCGCTCAATTCCAAGTTTGTGTCTGCCGGCTGTTGACCGCAAGTATAAACTAAAGCTGGCCGATCGCCAAACTCGGCTGCAATGTACAAGCGCCCTCCCGAACCGTGCAAATGCTTGACAGTTTGTTCGAGAACTGATTGCCGAATTTCGGTAAGTTCTAGAGGAGAGTGCAGCAAACAGCTAATTTGGTTGATAACGGCTTCGTCGCACGCTTGCTGTCGGGCTTGACTGAGGAGAAAAGATTGGGCGATCGCAATTGAAAGTTGATCTACAAGCAACTGTACCATGTTCAATTCTCGATCGCTAAACCGTTTCGGCTGGATGTGGTGACAGGCCAACAGCCCCCAAAGCTGATTTTGATGTACGATCGGCACCGTCAGAGAAGAACGCACCCCCAGAGCCGCCAGATATTCTGCGTGACAAGAGTCTACCGGACAATAGCGAATATCTTCAACTGCTAAAGTTTTGCCGCTTTCGGGACAATCTAAGCGGTTAATTATTTTATGCTGCAATCCCACATCTACAATTACTCGCTGCCGCGCTTTGACAAACATTTCGCGCGCACTAGGGGGAATATCGCCTGCTGGAAAGCGCAAACCGATCAGAGATGGCAAATTGTCGCTGTCGATCGCCTCAGCAATTACCAGACCGCTACCGTCGGCATCAAATTGATAAACTTTTACTCGATCGCTTCCTAAAAAGCTGCGGATTTCTCGCGCCGTGGTCGTCAAAATCTCTTGCAGTTCTAAAGACTTGCGGATGCGATTGGTAATTCGATTGAGTAAAATCTCTTGTTCTAGAGTCGCTTTTGACGTTTGTCTGACTTTTCTGCGGGCCATCCCTTTTGAGCTCCAGGGCTGTTGACAGCATTTTTGCGAGCCACCTTATTAACTCGCCCTGTACTATAGACTACAACACTTTCGCTCGGTCTGTGGGATTTACGCAGCCACGCCGAGCTAGAAACCCAGTTTCTCGGAATATGTTGGGTTTTCCCAGAAAGTTTTGTGGGTAGGAACCGCGTTTATCCACAGACTTTGATGCGGACTAAAGTCCTAACTACAAACAATAGATAAACCGGGTCGATCGGACAACCTGCTAACTTAGAGTACAGAATGCTGCGAGACTCAACCCGGTTTCTGAGTATTTATGCCCTGAAATATCCCGTTAAACCGACTCCCAAATTTCCCGAATTTTGTCCGGTAAAAAGCTGGCTATTTCCTGACTTCGCTCTGGGGACAACTCATCTTTCGTTGCTGAAAATACACCGGCGATCGCAGTTTCTGGTTCTACTCCCGAAGGAAGTGAGCCTTCTAGTTCCACCCTCCGCGCAAACAAATTGCCATCGATCCCCAAAGGTGCAGGCCCGCGCAAAGGCTGACGCAGCCGGCTCAGCAATCCTACCAGAGGATTCGTATCTTTCCACAGGTCGGCTATTTCTGTTTGCAGGGTTTTGTCGTCCGTCGGTAAAACTTCTTTGTGTAGTTCGGCTTCCACGCGATCGCTGGCTTCTGTTGTCATCACGTCGCGCATGATGCGGTACACTACTTCGGTAATGTCGCGGGCATCAAAAATATCCTCCAAGTGACCATTTACCATCACTTTTTCCAAAAATGGCATATCCTTGGAGGCGATCGGAATTGCTGACCCTTCTTGGTGCAGAGACTTAGGAGGATTCGTCTCCATTTTCTGTAACAGTTTGCGACCTTTTTCTGTTAAATCTGCTTCTTGAAATGCTACTAAAGGCGGCAGCAACTCAGTGCCTCCATAAGGCTCCCCGCTAAACTCGGCTTTGATAAATTCTCTTTGATTGAGGTAGTCCAAGTGACCGAGCAATTCGGCTTCCGCCACATCTCGACCTACATACTCCTCGGCTGCATTCCTAATTTCCGACTCTCCCCTGCTGCCGTTGCCACTGCCAATCTGTTTCAGCAAAATGTAAGTTAGGTCGTCTCTAATTGCAATTGTCATCAACTTCTCCTAGGTGAATATCCGGAAAACAGCAAGTAAATAGATTTTTTCTCTTGCTCAATTTGCGATAATTACTACTTAAAAACATTGAAATCTAAACCCGAGCAACAAGTATCTCTCACTAGATGGAAGTTGTTAAATTTGTGTGCTGCAAATAATCTTCCTTTAGGTAGATTTACGCAAGGACAGCGGAGTCTACTGTTGGTAGTATCCTTAAAGGTTGCCACCGCTCCTCAAAGCTATTAAGGTGGGACGCTTTATGGGTAAGGTTTTTCCTAGCGATCGCGTCTAAGCCCCAAGGCTGAGTATGCCTAAGTGTAAGTTGGTCATTTGTGCTCTCAATCAGTAAGATTGTGGAGAGGCTGTGATATTGCTCCACCGGTGGTGTCTTTGCCCGAACTGGCAGGGATATTGTAGAATCTGGCTAGACCCAAAACTAGCTATCTGAGAGCCACAAATACGAGCCAATCTGTTTCAAGTGCCGGAACGCCACTTGAGGAATGCCTCAGCGACCAATTTTTTGATCGAAATTCGATCGGCATTTTATGAACTACCCTAATTGGAATCAGAATTTGGAATCTTCTTTAAATAACGGTCAGCCCGCAGTTGACAAGCGTCCTGTAGTTTTGGCTGTAGACGACAATCACGACAATTTAGAGCTGCTAACGCAAATACTAGATTTATTCGGCTGCGAGTGCGTGGGAGCCGTTGATGGGTACAGCGCTCTGTCAGCAGCAGTCGATCGACTCCCCGACCTAATCGTACTGGACATTTGCCTGCCAGACATAGACGGTATAGAATTAATCGGCCGCATCAAACAAGACCCCAAGCTCGTAAATATTCCGATTGTCGCCGTCACAGCACTAGCAAAAACCGAAGACCGCGATCGGATTCTCGAAGCCGGCTGCATTGGATACCTTTCCAAACCTTTTAATATCAAGGATTTAGAACAAATTATCCGCCACCAGCTCAGCCCTCAGTCGCTGCTAGTTGAGTTTTCGACTTAGAACTCGCATCGCGAACTTTCGGTGCAGACTCCAAAATGGCGATCGTCCCGCTGCGGCCCGTTTCCAAAGTCGCATCGCTGAGCAAATCAGTCACTCCCACGCCCAAAACTTGTTTGATTAACTCCTTGAGCCGCAGTTCTAAAACAGACTGTAATTGCGATCGCACCTGCGCCGCCAAATCTTCCTGACCGTTCTGAACTAAAAGTGTTTCCGGTTGAGTAATCGCATTTTCGATCACAATAATTAACTTATTATCCACAAGATTGCACAGCGCCTGACTCGCTTGATTTCCGAGGAGCGATCGGTACAAACCTTGAATACTCTGTCCAAGACTGCGTTCTAACGTGCCGCGAGTAGGTATTGATGTATCGCCAGTCATATTTTTTATGTACGCCAAAATAACTAAAAAAACTTTCAACTGTTAACCGCTCGCAGCTAACGGTTAACAGTTATAAGCAACCGCCGCCCTAACCGACAGTAACTTGATTGGTTTCCACCCCAGTTGCACCATTAACACTCTTAGCAATTGTCACCAACTTGGTGATAATTTCCTGACTGGGAACCGTACCTTTGAGAACCACAGTAGTGCCGTGTTGAGCCACATAAACAGTCTCAATATCCGCGACATCAGGATTTGCATCAAAAGCCTGAGCCACCCGTTTAGCCAAACCGCTTTGATCGTATTCTCCATTCAATCCCATGCGTTCAGGCGGGATTGTTTGAGTCGCAGCCGCAGCAGGTTGAGCTTGAGCTTGAGGTGCAGCGACAGGTGCTTGGTAAGCAGGAGCTTGCACATTTTCTTGATTTTCGTGTTTTTCTAAACCAAACAGTCTTTTTAGCCAGCCCATAGAATTTGTCCTCCCACAAAGTTTGTATTAATTGACCGTTGGCACGCGGCCGTGCAATTGTTATTCTCAAGACCAGGAATTGCGATCGCCATCCATGACTGAGCCACTTACTTATTCTCCCAAAATCCTGGTTTTTACAGCCATCAGGCTCAGTATAAAAACCGTTTTTTTTGAGTTGAGTGCGTTAGTCACAAATACAATTTAATCTTGTACAACTTTGCTTATCATCTGTCTGGAGACATAATTATCCTCGTCTCCCAGAAATACCTGAGCCGACCATTCCGGCACATCAAACTTAAAATCTTTTTCCCCAACTTCTACGATTTTGTTGTACATCCACTCGTGCCAACTTCCCGAACTTGGAAAGTTAGGAATCGAGTAACCAGACAGATAAGTGTCTGAAAAATTTACCACCACCAATACTCGCGTGCCCTCATCGCTCCAGCGATAGTAAGCCAGCACCTTAGCTTCCGGATTTTCGTGGAAAAATTCAATATTTTCGGTGTGAAGTGCCGGAAAATTTTTCCGCAGGCGAATCAGGTCTTTGTAATATTCCCACAAATCGCGATTCTGCTGGTTGTCCAACAAAGACCATTGCAGATTATTCGGCTGGTTGGGAGTTTGGCGGGTGGATTGTCCGAACTCTTCGCCCATCCACAGCATCGGTATTCCTACTGCTGTCACTAACACCACCGCTGCCAATTTAGCGCGCTTAAAAGCTGCTTCTGGGTCGAGATTCTGAAAGCTTGATTCGCACAGCAAGTGGTTGCGGTCGTGACTTGCCAAATAATTGATAACATTAGTTGTGTTTTGATAGCCTTGTTGTCTGGCATCCAAAACTTGCTTGAGCTTGGCGATATCGAAACTATTCCCCGCCAGATTTTCGAGGGCAAAAATCCGAAAACTTTCGCGCCAGCAGCCGTCCATCGGCCCGTCCGCCGCCACCAGTTCGGGAAGTTCGGGAATGTGTTCTGCGATGTTGTAAAATGGCTTGTCGCCGGCAGTTTTTTTGGCTTCGGCAGTTATCCAGTGCAGGAAATCTCGATTGTCCAACTGCCGCACTGCGTCGTAGCGAATGCCGTCGATATGATATTCAAGAATCCAGAAATTCACCACATCGCCGATGAATTGCCAAGCGGGACGAATGCCGAGTTTGGCGTCGAAGTTTTCGTAGTTAAACTCTGGGCCCCAGTAGTTAGCTGGATCTTCGGGATAGTGTTTGTCTCTGTAGTACCAATAATTGCGATCGATTAGCAATAAGGGACATTCTTCGTTGCAGTGGTTGTAAATGCCGTCCATAATGACTCGGATGCCCCGTCCGTGGCACTCGTCAACCAATTGCTTCAAATCTGCGGTTGTACCGTAGCTGGACTCTACAGCGAAGAAATCGCGGACTTTGTAACCCCAGCTATAATCGCCCGGATATTCATTAACAGGCATTAGTTCGATCGCATTTATCCCCAAATCGCCGAGATAATCTAATTTTGCAATTACCTGTTGAAACTTACTGCTGCTGTCGGAACCATCGGCCCCACAAAAATCAGCAACGTGCAGTTCGTAAATCACTAATTCTTGATTCTGAGGCAGTTCCGTGTCGTCGTGTTTCCATACATAAGTATCAATAATTCGCTCCCCGGATTCGATGCGAATTGTACTGGTACCAGTAGTGCTGTCAATTTCAGTAGCGTAGGGATCGTTAACTTCTACCCATTCGTCCGGTTCCAAACAAGGACTCTGCGATTGAACTCGGAACTTATATTGATAAATACCGTCTTTTAGCCGAATTTGAGTGCGGAAATAACCTCTCTCATCTTTTGCTAAGGGAATTTCTTCCCATTTGGAAAAAGAGCCGAGCACTGTAGCTGCTTTGTTGTTGGGAGCCAAGAGTTTGAATTCAATTGCAGCGGTCATGAATATCTGGTGTGCAGAACTTATAACTGTGATTAGTATTAATTTTTACAATTTTGCCTATCAGCCGCCATCATTCTTAAGAGTTAAACCGTGACTCTGATTTTGTAAGGTGCTGGTGTGCATTGGTGTCAACAACCAGCTCAAACGTACTCCCCGACTGCTGTTTGGTGATTGAGCGCCGATCGAGAGCTTAATTGAGTAAGGTTTGCACTGCACACTAAGAGACCTGATTTCCATCAAAAATGTAGTTAAAGTAACTAAAACTTATTAATCGTTATTTATGAAAATTAATTTAACTTTTGATAACTAGATAAATTCCGATCGAAGTTTAAGATTTGTAACTAAAGGAACATTTTTTAGCTGACAGAGCTAATACCGTAGAAAGATGTAATTCTAGGCGGAAAGAGCGAGGATGAGCTTGTAATTATCAACTAAGGCAAAGCAGAAAGATCAATGCTTTATTCAACTGGATTCTCGGGCGATCGGCTTTAAGTCGAGTTTTAGCCGAGAAGAGCATTAATTATTTTTGCTTATACCTTGGCAGCACTTGTTTCTCAGTCTTTGACTGGCAAACTTTGCATAACCTCAATTAACTTAAATGACTGCTGCTACCTCAGTAATTGGTAATCGGTGAAAATCTCATCCGTCCCTGTTACCTATTAGATATTCCGAGCAGCGGCTAAGATTGCTCTAAAAGTTTAATTTGGGATGTTGGCGAATTACCGTTACTGTAAAAACTCTGGAGTGTTAAAAATGCTAAAACAAATGTGTTGGTTGCCCAGATTGGGAGGCAATGGAGAAACGATATTGCACCTGCGCACCGAAGCGCGTCAAGCATGGCGGCCTTATACAGCTTTTCCGCAGTTCGCGGTCTCGGACTACATGGAACCAGGCGGTTCTAAGGGATGGGCAACTTTTCAGAAGCTGATAACTCAAGGGTGGAAGTTAATCTCGACTGAAGAAGGGCAGCAGTCGTTCTTTGACCAACAAAAAAGTGCTTAAAAAAAGCAGAAACCGCAGCAATAAAAGAAGAGGTATAATCCTCTTCTTTTTATTGGTGTCTTGGACGAAGTATCATGTTTTTTTCACAGGTTTGTAGTGCGGACTTCAGTCCGTAAAAAGCTGCGGACTCAAGTCTGCACTACGATCGGCCCGATCGCCCTTTGGGACTATGCTACCGTTGCTAACCTATCCAACATCGGCTGGCGAGTTTTCAAATTAAACCGATATCCGTGGGGGAGGATGTGCAACTTCGCCCCGCAAAGAGCCAGAGCCTCATCCTTCAACAGTCCCTCCATATTGTCGTGGAGTTTTTCCGACTCGTCGATCACAGTTACAGCGCCTTCACCAATCACTTCAACCTGGTCACCGCTGACTAAAATTGCCGTATTTTCGTCAATCCCAAATCCCAAGACTGCTGGTTGCAGCAACAGTGCCGCCACTAAGCGTCCCAGACGGCCTCGCTGGGCGAAATGCTGGTCGATGACAATTCCCGGCAGGAAACCCATTCCCGGGCCCATGGCTACCACGTCAACGCGAGGATTTGTCTCCGAGTCTCCTTCAATAATCATCATGTCTGGCATCATCGCCGCGCCGGCACTGGTACCGCCCACGATCGCCCCTTCCGAGTAGCGTTTGTGCATAGCTGCGTCGAGTTTGGTATCTTTCAAGCAGGTAATAATCCGCGCTTGCTCTCCGCCGGTAAAGAAGATACCAGTCGCTTGTTCGATCGCTTCTAAATAATCTGGATTGTCAGAATCTTCGGGTTTCTGGGTATCAACCACTCGCACGTCTTCAGCGCCCAACCGCTCAAACACTCGGATATAATTATCTCCTACTTCTCCTGGAAGGCTTGTCGCAGCCGTCATCACTACAATGTGGGCTTTAGTGCCTCCGGCGCACCGCAAAAATTCGCGCAGAATTTTGCAATCCCCGTCTTTGTCTTCGGCGCCGCCAATAATTAGCAACTTTCCCTGATTTTCGCTGCCAGCCATACGCTCTGCACTCTTAATGAATTGTATTTCACTAAAACATAACTTTTTTGTTGCCTAAAACTGCCAAAAGGTAGAGATTGATACAGAATAAACATCTAATTTTGATAAGTCTGGGATGCACGCAACTCAAGCGTTCCGGTTATTTCACTCGAATCCGGGGCTTTCAACAGTTGACAGTTGACCGCTTGACCTGTGACAGTTTGAAAGCGAACTCTACCCTTAAGTCCGAGTATTGGAATAATGAATAGTCTGATTTTAATTTTTCCCGATCGGGCGGGCGGGCTTTCAACCAATTCTTTCTGGTAAGGCGATTTGCGATCAAAAAAGCTAACCCCTCCTCACACCATGGAGGAGGGGTCAAAAAATGAGTTTACATTACAGGACTTAGGCGCGACGGCCGATCGACCCGATTTCTGACTGGAGACTTCACCCATAAACCTCTTATTTTTCGTATCAACCGGGTCGATCGGCGCTTCTAGATGAGTTCGATCGCGAGTTAGTGCGATCGATCGATCAAATTGCTCAATACTGTACGCGCCCGTTCCAAAGGCAGGTGTCGGGGTTTACCGTTCCAGACAATTTGATATTCATTGCTGTGTTGACCGTCACCGTACCCTGAAATCAGCTTCAGGTGAAATGCTTCCTCTGCTAATTGATGAACTTGATCCCTGAGAGCAGTTTGTGCAATCTTCATAATTCTCTGCCTCTTAAATCCTTTTTCACAGTCATAGCCAATTTTAATTGGCCGTGTACCTCTCAAAAGTTATAGCTTTTTTTTATTAGTCATTAATAATTTAGTCATTAGTAATTTAGTCATTAGTCATTAGTATTGGTAATCGGGAATTGTTCAGGGGGCAATTTTCCCCCTCTCTCCCTCTCCCTCTCTCTCCCTCTCTCTCCCTCTCGGACATTATCTCTCCCCCTCGGACATTCTCCCCCTCTGGGCCTCTACAATATCTATGCCCCCAGGTAGTATCCAATGCGCCGACAAGAGAGCTAGTGTGACAAGTTAGCTCAAAGGAGGTCAAAAAATGCTTCAAGAAAAAAATACGGAGACACCCCGCGTCAATGCTCGAAAAACCGATGTTTTTGATATTTTCAACTTCAAACATTACATCGGGCCAAACCCTTATTTAGAAACAGCAGCTTTAGTTTTCGATTTTGCGGTGACGGATGCGATGGAACCAAAGCCGATCGCCCATTACCATCAAATTATTAGCGATCGCTACCCGCAACTGCTGCACGAAACTTTCTCGAATCATGCCCAACTGTTCGGCCGCACCTGCTCAGAAGTAGCAAAACTCGACATGGGTTTGCACTTCCAACACTGGAACGTCAAACCATTTTCTCACTTTAGCAGAATCAGCATAGAAGCACTGCACGCCCGCAGCGCCCGAGCCGTAGTTTACGCTGTTTGGGATTGGTTTGAAGCCATCAATCAAAATCAAGATTTCCCGTTAGCAGCACAAATGGGCGCCCTGCAAAATATGTTCCGCCAGTCTGTTTACGGAGGCCCGACAGTTTATTCATTAATGCGATCGGCATCCCAAAAAGGCATTCCCGCATTTTATTTGTGGGACGAAGGATTGATGCAATACGGTTACGGTAAAAAACTGGTGCGCGGCTCTGCCACAACCTTTGATTCCGACAGCCATTTAGACTCAGATTTTACCACACGCAAAGACGATTGTAAAGCTTTTCTTGCTACCTTAGGATTTCCAGTTCCCAAAGGCGATATTGTCTCCACAGAAAACGGAGCTTTGGCAGTTGCGAGAGAAATTGGCTACCCAGTTGCTGTTAAGCCAGTAGTCGGTCATAAAGGAATTGGCGTCACCGCAGATGTGGGAGATGCAGAGGAATTGCAGGCGGCTTTTAAAAGAGCAGTTAATGCAATTCCCGAAACATCGCCCGTGCGAGTTATTGTGGAAAACAGCATCAAAGGAGCGGATTTTAGGCTGCTGTGCGTTGACGGCAAGTTTGTTTCTGCAACTGAACGCCGGCCCGCTTGGGTAACAGGGGACGGCGACTCAACTATTCGGGAATTGATCCGCCGCGAAAACCGCAAACCCGAACGTTTGGACACGCCAACTTCGGCGATGAGCAAAATTCAGTCCGACGAAGCGATGGAAATGTACCTGGAAGAACAAGGGCTGTCATTGGATAGTGTCGTAGAGCGCGATCGCACTGTGTCTCTGCGCAAAGTAGCCAATCTTTCCGCAGGCGGTGTCAGCATCGATGCTACCCGCACTATTCACCCCGACAATATTGTTTTGGCTCAAGATATCGCCCTGCATTTTCGGTTAACTTGTTTGGGGATTGATGTCGTCACAGAAACTCTCGCCAAATCTTGGAAAACTGGGAATTTTGGAATTATCGAAATCAATGCCGCGCCGGGAATTTTTATGCACCTCAACCCGGCGGTCGGAGAAGGGGTTGATGTGCCTTCACATATTATCGATACTTTCTTTGATTCGGGAAAATCAGCCAGAATTCCGATTATTACGTTCAACCGAATTTCGGTGCACGAACTGCAAGAAACAATCGACCACATTCTGTTGCAACATCCTGATTGGACAATCGGTGCGGTTTGTCGCACTGGACTTTTTGTCAACCGTTCAGAAAAGGTTTTGCATAAAAATTACAATCTTAATGTCCAAACTTTGCTGCGGAATCCTAAGCTCGATTTGTTGATTGCTGAATATCCCGAAAATGTTTTGGAAGCTGAGGGAATGTTTTATCGGGGCAGCAATATGGTGGTGCTCGACAATCCGGGGGAAACAGAGATGATTTTGCTCCGAGAAAGCACTGATGAGGATACTGTTGTGGTGCGGGAAGGCAGTAGTATTTCTATTCGCCGCCAAGGTTTAATCGAACAGTACAGTCTGGAGGATGGGGAACCATTTACTCGGGTTTATTTGAAGGAAATTGGGACTGTTTTGTAAGGTGCAAGTTGCTACTTGACTGAGGTGTCGATTGCGCACCTTTAAATCAACATGAAGGTGCGAATTGTTACTGGCGCAAAGTAATAAGCGCGCCTTCGTGTTGACGGTTAAGTGCAAATTTCAATGAGTTAAGGTGTGCAGCACCGACTCAAATTTAACAATCAAGTGCGAATTGCTACTTGTGTAAGTCGCAATTCGGCTCGGCACACCCTACTTAGGTAAGTAATTGTGTATCTTGTCGTTACCAAACTAATATTTTCGTAGAAACCTACTTTATGAAGATAAATTCATATTTGTGCGATTTTAAGTTTTGACACAATCTTGTTTCTGCGCTGTCGGTCGTGTTATCAAGGAAATTCAGAACTATTGAAACGAATCGCACTCCGGTGCCAAAAACTCTGGAAATATGAATGTTGCGAGCAATTGGTTTAATTTAGTAACGAAAAGTTTACAGTCATACCGTCGCTACATTCCAGCAGCGCTGACTCTGTGTATCGGTACGGGTTTGTCATTGATAGCGGCGGGCGTTGTCTGGAATTGGGAAAATCAGCGCATGAAAGCAGAATTTCATCAGCAAGCCGATCGCCTGAATGCGACATTGCAGCAAAGCATCAACAAAAACTTAGATTTTCTGTACTCAATTCAAGCATTCTACAGCGCATCTGCTGAAGTTAGCAGAGAAGATTTTAGGGAATTCGCTCAACCTGCACTTACCCGAAATGCTGCCGTCTATTCTGTAAACTGGGTGCTACGCGTTCCGGCTGCGGACAAAGCAGCTTATGAAGAGGCAATTCGAGCCGAAGGTTTTGCGACATTTCAAATTTATGAGCGAGATGCTGACAAAAAGCCAGTACCAGTAAAAGTGCGATCGGAATATTTTCCTGTCACCTACAGAGAAGCCCTAGAAGTAGATACAAAATCACTCGGTTTCGATCTGGCTTCCAATCCCGAACGCAAAGCAGCTTTAGAGAAATCGGTGAATAGCTGGAAAATAGCTGCTTCGGGGAAGATTAAATTAATCAGGAACGATCGACCTGGAGTGCAATTATTTCTGCCAGTACCTGGCCGCGCAGGTTCTCCAGATAACTCGGGAAACAGCCGCGAAAACCTCAGGGGAGTGATTGCAGGGGTGTTTCAGATTACCAATATGGTCAATTTTTATTTAGAATCCCTAAATTTAGACAACATAAATTTTTACCTCTACGACAACTCTGCTACAGGGAAAGAACGGTTTCTGATGCGCTACGACTCGCAAACCAAGAAGTTTATAGATAACCCAAAACTAGAACAGCCGGAGTTAACTAATCTCCGGGGAAAAATCTGTGAAAATCAGAGTGCTTGCACTCGCACATTTAACGTAGCAGACCGCCAGTGGATGCTGCTAGTTTTGCCGGGAAAGGGGTACAGTGGTCTGAACACGCATCAGGGTTCGCTGGCAATTTGGGCGATCGGGCTGTTGATGACTGGCAGTTTGACGGCTTACCTGTTGATGTCTCTAGGACGTACTGCGAAGGTAGAACAGCAAGTGCGCGATCGTACAATTCAACTAAAAGAGCGCAGCGCTGAACTAGAAACGGCACTGAAAAATTTACAGTCAGCGCAATTAAAGCTAATCCAAACTGAAAAAATGTCCAGCTTGGGGCAGTTGGTGGCTGGAGTCGCTCACGAAATTAACAATCCTGTCTGCTTTATTTCTGGCAACCTGAGCCATGCAGACGAATATACTCAAAACTTACTAGAACTTGTACAAATATATCAGCAGGAATATCCTAACCCAACGCCAGAAGTACAAGGAAAACTACAAGATATCGATTTAGAGTTTATCAGTGAAGACTTGCCTAAACTCCTAAAATCGATGAATGTAGGAGCCGATCGCATCCGCCAGATTGTGCTTTCTCTGCGAAACTTTTCGCGTTTGGATGAATCTGAAATGAAGTCGGTCGATCTTCACGAAGGCCTTGACAGTACCTTGATGATTTTGGACAGTCGGCTGAAAGCTAACGGTGATTTTCCGGGCATTAAAATTATCAAAGAATACGGCAAATTGCCCTTGGTGGAGTGCTGGGCAGGACAATTAAATCAGGTTTTCATGAATATTTTAAGCAATGCCATTGATGTTTTGTCTGACGCAACAAATAAAAACTCAACTTTGACATTTTCGTCTAATTCGGGAGTTTTGCCTACCATTGTGATTCGTACTGAACTTTCAGGTTATAATTGTGCTTGCGTGCGAATCGCTGATAATGGAGCGGGCATGACGGAGAAGATAAAACAACGTTTGTTTGAGCCGTTTTTTACTACCAAGCCTGTAGGTAAAGGTACAGGGTTGGGATTGTCAATTAGCTATCAAATAATTGAAAAACATCAAGGTTCGCTCAGGTGCGTATCGGCTCCGGGAGAGGGAACTGAATTCTGGATTGAGTTTCCTGTGCGGCAACAGCCCGAGCAATCTGTTGCTAAGGTTTCATCTGCGGTACGGGTGAGTCGAGTTTAGATTTGAGATTTGGGAATGACTTACTTTCTAATGATTGAGATATCATCTATGGTTGCATTAGGGTGCATCTGGTTTTTGAAGCCTGAAGAAGCATGACCGCATATAAGTTATTA
>NZ_JAUBOJ010000158.1:0-15211 GCF_036700185.1 Microcoleus sp. BM001215392
GGGGGATGCGAGGGGGATCTCCGGGCATAAATAGTGTTAAGTAAACCGTATTGAATTATAGGTTTGTAGTGAGGACTTTAGTCCTTCTTAATTCCTAAAGATTAGACTTGAATTGCAAAAATAATTAGGACTGGCTAGAAGCCCATCCTAAATTTTGATTAAAAAGACTTTTGCAATTCAAGTCTATTAATCAAGATAGGACTAAAGTCCTCACTACTAACATATTTTATGATATTCGATCGACCGCACATCAAATTAATCGGTAACATACACCTGTTTCAAATTGCACCAGCTCAAAAGCAGGGTCAAGATTTACAGTGGTTTCGCCTCCCCCTAGAAATAAATAGCCCTTTGGCCGCAACACCCGCCGCACTTTTTCTAAAATCGATTGCTTTGTCCGAACATCAAAATATATTAAGACATTTCTCATAAAAATAATGTCCATTTGAGGCACAGATGCAAAGGATTCAGTCAAGTTAATCTGGCGAAAATCGATCGCACAACGGATATCTTCTTTGATCTGCCATTCCTTGCCGCAGTGCTGGAAGTACCTGTGTAACAATGTTGTTGGCAAACCCCGCACTACTTCGTGCTGCGCGTAGCAGCCAGAAATTGCTCGCTTCAGCATTGCTGTAGAGATGTCGCTACCAATTATCTTCACTCTCATTCTCGGCAACTTCGGAAAATATTCGCGCAGCAGTATCGCAATACTGTAAGGTTCTTGGCCGCTGGAACAAGCAGCACACCAAATATTCAAAGTAGCCTCGGCTTCGAGCTGTTTTAATAATTCAGGTAATACCGATGTTTTTAACACATCAAAGGGTTTGACATCTCGGAAAAAAAATGTTTCATTCGTCATCATTGCTTCGATAATTGATTCGTCAAGCGGGTTTAAACGTTGTTGTTTCATTTTTTTTAACTCTGCAACTAACCCGCTGACGGAATTCGCCCCGGCTTCTTTTGCTACGATTCCTAAACGTGATTCAACGAGGTACATTTTATCTTCAGACAAAAATACACCGGTGCGATCGTACACAAGCTTTCGGATATAATCAAAATCTGCAATGGTGATCGTCATAGTAATTGAGTGAAGGAAGTTCGGTAACGGATTTAACGGATGGACTTAAGGGATGACGCTCTGGTTAGAGGGAAAAGAAAAGAAAGAAAAATCGTTATTCCTGCATCTGTGACTAATGACTCTTTACTATTAACTATTGACTGCTGAAATCTACAACTTTATCAACATCTAAAAATAATAATAACTCTCCTTGTAATTTGTAGGCTCCTTTAATTAACGGGCGGATTGTGCTAGTAAAAGTATCTGGAGGAGTTTCAAAATCAGCTTTAAATACTTCTAAAACATCTCCAATATCGTCCACTAATAAGCTGACTGTTTCATCATTAGTTCTCACAATTACATTTAAGGGCAATTGTTCCACAGGCCGATCGCACAAATCTAACCTCCTGCGCAAATCAATAGCCATGACAATTTCCCCCCTCAGATTGATTAATCCGCCTACTACTGGGGGTGCTAGCGGCACTCGCGTCATCTCCTGATATCGAATGATTTCTTGGACTTTTTCAACTCCTATCCCAAAAAAGAGTTGGTCAACAAAAAAAGTACAAATTAAATGTTTTTCGGGCATTGTTAATGAGTCCTTATCATGGCATTATCTCGCGGTTGCCAACATCTGCTCGACTCCGAATAAATTGTTGCTAATTACTGCATCGACATCGAGGATTTCGGTAACTTTATCTTGAATTACGGCACAATATGCAATTCCTATTTGAGTAGCTGCACCTTTAATGTCGATCGACTGTTCGACAATATCCAAGATGCGATCGACTACCAGACCGACTTGATGCTCTGAGCCGATCGAGACCACGACTAACGGCAGTTTATCATCTGGCGCGCGCGATCGTCCGTCCAGACCACCCAGCCCGGAAATACCCGCATCTGCGCCAGTACCAAACACCCCCGACAGATAAATCACCGGCATAATTTGGTTGCGATACTGTACCACACTCTGCTTGCCGACTCGCTCTAAAAGATGATGGGGAAACTCTTCTAAGCGGCAAACCCGCGATAGGTGAATTGCCATCCGCCGACAATTGGGGCCCTCAAATACTAGCAACTGTTGCGGAGGTTCTGAAGATTCCCGTCGGCTATTTTCGTCAGCTAAAATTGCCTTTTCCTGAGCCTCAGTCATGTGAGTTTTCTGAGCTATTCCCTGTACGTCCAAAATCAAAGCTACTTTCCCATCTCCCATGATAGTTGCTCCCGCAAAACAAGCTAGAGATTTTAGTTGTTTCCCTAATGGTTTTACCACTATTTCTTGAGTGTCGTTGATGGCATCTACTACCAAGCCAAAAGGTTTGTCCGTAGCTTGCACCACAACTATATTTAGTGCTTCTTCTAGCTCAAATAAAGGTTTTTTTGGATTAATATTTCCTGCTTCTAGCAGTAATTCCTTATTTAAATAAATCAGCGGTAGCAGTCTGCCTCGCAACCGATAAACAGGTGTTCCGTAAAACATTTCGATATTTTTAATTTGTTTTCCTTCCAGTCGCAGCAGTTCTAGTAAATTGACTTGAGGAATCGCGTATCTATCACCTCCGGTAGTAATAATCAATGTTGGAATAATTGCCAGGGTCAAAGGAATTTTTAGCTTAAAAGTCGTGCCTTTGCCGAGTTGACTGTGAACGTCAATCGTGCCGCTGATTTTTTCAATATTTGTCTGCACCACGTCCATCCCCACTCCCCTACCGGACATACTGGTGACATTTTCTACCGTCGAGAAACTAGGCAAAAAAATTAAATTTAGTGCCTCGCGATCGCTCATTCTCGCCGCGTCATAAGCTGAAAACATTCCTTTTTGTACAGCCTTATTTCTAATTCGCTCTGGATCGATTCCCGCGCCGTCATCGGAAATTTCTATGTTGACTTTACCACTTTCATGATAGGCTCGCAGCAACAGTCTGCCGACGGGGGGCTTGCCTTTGGCGGTACGCATTTCTGAGGTTTCGATGCCGTGGTCTAGGCAGTTTCTGACTAAGTGGGTTAGCGGATTGGCGATCGCCTCGATTAATGTTTTATCTAATTCTGTTTCTTCGCCTTCCATTTCTAATTTCACTTGTTTCCCCAAGTTGAATGCTGTGTCGCGCACTACACGGGGAAATTTATTCCAAATAGTTCGGATTGGCTGCATTCGGGTCTTCATTACTCCTTCTTGCAGTTCGGAAGTAACTAGGTTTAAGCGGCTGGATACTGATTTTATTGTATCGTCGTTTTCGGTGTTCGCTGTTTGTGTATTTGCAAATTCTAAGATTTGGTTGCGGCACAATACGAGTTCGCCTACTAAGTTCATTATTTTGTCGAGCAAGCCGACATCTACTCTAATTGCAGCATCGGCAATTTTGAATTTGTCGCCCTCTGTATCCGCAGCAGTTATTTGTTCGCTGGTATTATTGTTAACAGCGGGAATTGGTATTTGCTCGATCGCCGATAACGGCTCTACATACAAAGTCTCTGTTGTCAAGTCGGATTTTTGTGGTTCCTGGATCGCAAGTTCTGGAGTTGGGGCTGTTGGTAGAGGTGAAGGTGCAGGTGCGATCGCCCTTGGTGACAATTCAGGCTCAACATCCGAGGATGTTTGCAGTTGTAAAAGTCGATCGAGTAACTGAGTGTGGGCGATCGGGCTTTCTTCGCCTGTCCTTTCGAGCGCCTCCATGTGCGATCGTACCGCGTCGATTGTTTCTAGCAAAGCGCTAGTAATTTCGGGAGTTATGACAATTGTGCGATCGCGCAAACGACTCAGCAAATTTTCTCCCGCGTGGGCTACCGCCTCCAATTTTTCGGCACCCAAAAAACCGCTATTGCCTTTAATCGTGTGCAAGCTGCGGTAAATTTGGTCGATCGCCTCTACGTCGGCATTATTTTTCTCTAAAGCTACTAAATCTTCCTCAATTTTGCCGAGATATTCATAGCCTTCAATCAGAAATTCCTTTACATCTTCATCAATTTCCATCGTACCCGTTCCTTCTGCATCGGTTTGACGCGCTTGTTAAAATAAATTATCAATAGTTAAAAAATTTAGTGCGCCCCAGTCAGCTATGCTCTCGATCGGGCGATCGGCTGGATGATTGCCAAGTTAACCTCATTAGTATACTATATTTATACAAATCAGCTCAAATAATTAACTTTCTAGCACTACGGTCGTATTTTTGAACTCTGGCCATAAAAGATTCGTATCAGGCTCTACCAGACAAAGTGCCGAAAATGCAGGACTTAAACAGTCTGCGCGCCCTACAACCCGGTTTCTCCGTAAATGGCTGCCTCAAAACCTCTTATTTGTAGAGACTTGGTTTCGTGGAGCGATCGGCTAGAAGCTGGCAGCATAAATAAATATAAATTTCCTGAATAATTACCTCCGTTTTTTTTTGACAGCTTCTATTGTCTACATAAATTTGCCAACTTTTCCCATAAATAAAATGCTAGAACAAATAGAAGAAGCCCAAGAAAAATTTAGCGTTCTCGATCGAGTTCCGATCGGATTGTGCGTAATCGCTCGCGATTTTACCGTGCTGTTTTGGAACAGAACTCTAGAGCAATGGACAAAAAAGAGCAAAAAAGAAATAGTAGGAACCAACCTCAAAACTCACTTTCCTCAACTCGAAGAACCTAAATATCAATCTCGCCTCAAACAAGTATTTAACAATGGGTTGCCCGCCGTATTTTCTCCGCAACTGCACCAGTCCCTAATTTCATCAAATCTACCCAACGGCAAACCGCGAATTCAAAACACCAACGTTACTCCCATACCAGTCAGCAAAGGAGAAGGTTTTCATGCTTTAATCGCGGTTCAAGATATTTCCGAAGTTACCCAGCGCATCCAAACCTACCAGCAAGAAATTAAGCAGCGATTAATCATAGAAGAAGAACTCAAGCGCGCCACAACCGACGCCGAAGCTGCTAACCGAGCTAAAAGTGAATTTTTGGCAATGATGAGCCACGAAATCCGCACGCCGATGAACGGAGTTATCAGCATGAGCGAGCTGCTGCTAGACACGCCACTGTCGCCAAACCAGCGAAATTTTGTGAATACAATCCGCACCAGCGGTGATGCTTTGCTGGCAATTATTAACGACATCCTCGACTTTTCTAAGATAGAAGCAGGCAAGCTGGATTTAGAACTAGAACCGTTTAATCTCAGAAATTGTGTCGAAGAAGCTTTAGATTTAGTCGCGATAAAAGCTGCCCAAAAACAGCTCGATTTAGCCTGCGAATTCGATGCCAGCGTCCCTGCTTTCCTGTACGGAGATGTCACCAGACTGCGACAAATTTTAATAAATTTACTCGGCAATGCTACCAAATTTACCGAAGCAGGCGAAGTGGTAGTTATAGTAACAGCAAAACCGATTGTCCGCACTGCTGTAGAAGTTGGGGAAACCCACTTGGTTGCTGCAAAAAATCTGGGCTTTGACAGCCAAGCATCCGGTCAAAAACCTGCTTTAAATTCTATCTTCCCAGACTCCGGCGCTGTGGCTCTTCAATGTCTAGAAAAATCGGAAATTGACAATTATCAAATTCAGTTTACTGTCAGAGACACAGGCATAGGAATTTCAGCAGAGCGCCAAAACTTACTATTTAGAGCCTTCAGTCAAATTGACAGTTCCACCACTCGCAAATACGGCGGTACAGGGTTAGGTTTGGCAATCAGCAAACGCCTCAGCGAAATCATGGGCGGTACCATGTGGGTAGAAAGCCAAACCGGCAAAGGTTCTAAATTTTCTTTTACCATCAAAGCTCAAGCAGCACCTGCTCCTCTAGAAATATTAAACCTGAATGCACCGCAGCCTGAACTAGCAGGTTTGCGTTTGTTGCTAGTTGACGATAATGCCACTAGCCGCAAAATTATCACCCTCCAAGCTAAGTCTTGGGGAATGGTTGTGCGCGCTGCTAAATCCGGCGCGCAAGCACTGAAAGTGCTGCAACGTCAAAGTTTGTTCGACTTGGCGATTTTAGACTTTCATATGCCCGGAATGGACGGTATTACTTTAGCTGAAAAAATGCGCGATATCGCTCAAGCTAAAAATTTACCTTTAATGATTTTGAGTTCTGGTGGCCGGCCATCAATGCAGGAATTTCAAGGGCGAGTTGAATTCGCAGCTTTTATATACAAACCTATTAAGCAAGCGCAGCTTCATGAAGTTTTGCTCCGCATTATTAACGGAGAATGTACCATAAATCACCCCTGTGTTGTACAACCTCAAGTGACGCGGGAATTTACCACTAAACTGCATTTAAAAATTCTGATAGTTGACGATGTAGAGGTCAATCAAATGGTGGCAGCCCAAATTTTAAATAAGTTAGGCTACAATTCCGATTATGCTAGCAGCGGCCGAGCAGCTTTGGATGCTTTGGAGCGTTCGGAATACGATATTGTGTTTATGGATATGCAGATGCCAGAAATGGACGGGCTGGAAACTACTCGCCTGATCCGCCAGCGGTTTTCGAGAGATTTGTCTTTACAAAATCATGGCTCGATCGCTCAATTTTTAGCAACAGACGAGGAATTTAACGAGTTCAAATCGACTGACAATCTAACATCCCCCATCGCCAAGCCTAAATCGACTTCTCCTTGGATTGTGGCGATGACGGCTAATGCGATGCAGGGCGATCGCGAGCGTTGTTTGCAAGCTGGGATGAACGATTATATCACGAAGCCCGTGCGAGTTCAGGCTATAGTTGAGGCGATCGCCGCTCGCGATCGAGAAGCCGATCGCTCCCAGTTGCATATCGAGAGCAAAAATCCGCAGGTACAGCCGACAGACTTGGTTTCACAAGTTCACTCTGGAGACGAGATTAAAAATGTTGCACCTGCGATCGACGAAATTGCCTTTGAACAGTTAAAGCATTTAATCGCCCGCGCAGGTGTTTTAATTTCACAAATTGAAGCTGGAACTCAATCGATACCGCCAAAATATCCTGCTAATATTGACGGCATTCTAACCGTTACCGACAATATTGAATTGCCGATTTTACCTGTTGTGACAAATCCCAGCTTAGCACCAGAAAAGTCTCAAATTTCACCGCTATCATTCGCAGCAAAAATTCAACCAAAAACAGCCGCATCGGCTATCGAAGTACCACCTCTAGACAGTCAAACTTATGAAGAATTGAAAGACTTATTGGGAGACGAAGCCAAAGAATTTTGGAGCGAGCTCGTTGAGAAATTTTTGGAAGTTGCACCCCCAAGATTGCAGGAACTCGCAGATGCTGTCAATCAAGCCGACGCCCCAGCAATTAAAGCCTCTGCTCACGCTCTTAGAGGTGCTTGTACCACAGTCGGAGCCATCCCTTTGTTTCAATTGTGCGCCCAGCTCGAACAGATGGCGCGCAATGATACTATCACTGGTAGCGAGGTTCTGATGTGCAAAATTGCCGCCGAATATCAACGGGTAAAAGCGGCTTTGCTATCTAGTTAAGCTGTTGGACATTTAAGTTGAATATTCGGATGTGGCTGGTGCAAGTGCCCGCCCCACTCATGGCTTGATTGTTTGTTGACAGATGATTTAAATGCCGCAACAGCTTATAGCAAAAACAACAAAGAAGAATGCTTGAGTTATCCTGAACTCTTTTGTGGGAGGTTGCTCCGAGCAGCGTCCCAAAACCCGATCGTTGAGAATAAATTCCTGATTGACAAAAAAGCTCGGATATGGGTTGAGCCGCCCAGGTCGATCGCCAGTTTTCCCCAAAATCTGCCAAATATTAGGTCATTTAGCTAATTGCACAACTTTAAAACTTCTGACATAATCTTATACAATTCTTGACATGATTTCAACCGCAACGTGATGACTAAATCCCTAACTTTTCCGATTAGGCAATTTGAAAGTATAAAAAGTTACCCGTAATTCGGACTCGCTGAAAATTGTGTTTTTAGCGAGTAGGAGATTGTACAATTGTTGAAAATTACCATAGCGTGCACCGGAGCATGAACTTATCTATCTCAACGCAGAAATCAAATCTACCTGTTGCTGACTAAGAACTTGATGATATTCTTGCAATACTATGATTAGTGCTGACTTTAGAAAAAACTCGCCAACCGCACCCCAAATTCTGATCGTCGATGACGAACCAACCCAGCAGCTATTTACCCGCCGGATCTTGCAAAAAGAAGGCTACCGGGTAAGAGACGCATCAAACGGACAAGAATGCTTAGAGATTTGTCTCACAAATCTCCCAGATATTGTCTTATTAGATGCGATGATGCCTGTAATCGAGGGTTTTACTTGCTGCGCTCAACTTCAGGAAAATCCCCTGACGCAAAACATCCCAGTGCTGATGCTGACAAATCTAGATGATAAAAATTCTGTCAATCAAGCTTTTGAAGTAGGAGCAACAGATTATGTGACGAAGCCGAATCAAGCCGCCCGTGCTAATTCAGCGAGTGCGCCGCTTGATTCAGCAGTCTCAACTTTACCGGGAGTTGACCGAAAGTTAAGAGAAGACTCAAAAGTTATTGCTGAATTTTTTACCAGAGTCGATCGCGCGGCGGCTCCAAGAAGAAGTAACCGAAAACTTAGTAATCGCCGATCGTTTCCCCAATGTCAGCGTGTTATTTGCTGACATGGTAGGCTTTACTAAGCTAGCATCAGAGATTCCTGCGATCGAATTAATAGTCAAACTCAATTCGATTTTCTCGGAATTTGACAAATTAACCGAGAAATACGGCTTAGAAAAAATTAAGACAATTGGGGACGGCTATATGGTAGCATCTGGATTGTCGATCCTTCGGGACGATCGTGCTGATGCGATCGTGGAAATAGCCCTAGCCATGCAGCAAGCTATGACCAAGCTAAATGCCCAAACAAATAAATTTCTGAGCCTGGGAATTGGCATTCACTCCGGGCCTGTGGTTGCAGGAGTCATCGGAACTAAAAAATTTAGTTACGATCTCTGGGGCGATACCGTAAACACCACCAGCCGTATGGAACAGTACAGTTTTGCAGGCTGCATTCAAGTGACAGAAGACACCTACAAACAGTTGTCAAAAAAACATTTGTTTGCCGAAAGGGGAATGATTGATGTAAAAGGCAAAGGCAACATGAGAACCTACCTCTTGGATTGCTCTGAACATCTCAACAGATGTAGTGCATGAATTGAAATTGTCTGAGTTTGGCTGTTGTCTTAGTGTATTAATCTGTTCTGAACTCGCATTTATAGTCAGCGAATTCGCGATGACTAGCACTACTATAAATTGCTTTTTCCGGTCACGTAAAGGATGCCCATTAATTGGCAATCAATAATGGTAAATGGAAAGGTAAAATCTTACTATTCCGAAACTATCCATTAACAATTACTAATTAGCGGTCGCAAATTACCAATTACTGAAGTTAAGGAACACGAAAAATGGGTTTGGTTTTAATTATAGACGATGCGGCATTCTCTAGGCGGATGATTCGCAAAGCAATCGAAGAAGCCGGACATCAAGTCATAGAAGCCACCAACGGACAAGAAGGCTTAGATATGACTGCATCGGAGTCACCCGACTGTATCATGACAGACTTGTTAATGCCAGAAATGGATGGTTTTACTTTCCTCAAAGCGCTGGGAGAAACAAATTCAAAAATTCCGGCGATCGTACTTTCGGCAGATATTCAAGACAGCGCCAAGAAGAAGTGCCAAGAATTAGGAGCATTTATGATGCTGAAAAAGCCGCCAAAAGCTCCAGATATTCAAGCTGCTATCCAAAAAGCTCTGGATAGTAAATAGGAGATATTAGGGTGGAGCTAACAGCAGATGAAATAGATGCTTTGAAGGAGCTGATCAATATTGGCGTGGGCAGTGCTGCGGGTATGTTGAACGAAATGATTCAATTTCCCATTCAGTTAGAGATTCCAGATATTGAGCTTTTGTCGGCTGTAGAGTTGCGAAGCGAACTGGAAAAACGCTTCAGCATAGATCCTCTGGCAACTGTGCAACTTGAATTTAGTGGCTCGTTTAGCGGTAATGCCCAGCTACTTTTTCCTACCGAAAGTGCAGTGAATTTAGTCTCTGTTCTCACTGGTGAAAAAAAGGGAAGTCCTGACCTTGATGCTCTCAAGATTAGTACCCTCAGCGAAGTTGGTAATATGGTTATTAACGGCGTGATGGGTTCAATTAGTAATATATTACAGCGACCGTTAGATTATGCGGTTCCTTATTACTTAGAGCAGCAAATTGAGGAGTTACTTTTGAGAGAAGAGTCTCTTGATTGTGCTACAGTGCTGTTAGCTCCGACTCACTTTAGTATTGAACAATTAGAAATTCAAGGAGACATTCTGCTGTTTTTTGATGTAAATTCTTTTAAGATGTTGCTGGAGGCGATCGCCGCAGTATCTTAGATCCACCCAATTTTATTGATATCAACCGGATGCTTTGCACCCAAGACTGCGGGCGAGAATTGGTGGTGGACTGCAAATACAGTGAATTTGGGACAAAGTGCGATCGGCTTGTTTCTCTGATAAATTCTATAAGACTACCTAAAACATGAATACACAAGATCAATCGATGACCTCAGAATCTCCTGAAATTGACTTGGATGTCAGCGGGAATTCGCCAGAAACAAAAGTTCAAGAAACCTCGACCAACTTGGAAACAACAGAGATTGTTAACAATCAGTACCGACAGCAACTGATAGCCGCTCTAGCAGCAGTCAGAGATGGAGATTTTAGCATTCGCTTGCCCGCCGATAATGGTTTGGGTGAAATCGCCACAGTATTCAATGAAATGGTGAGTGTGAATGAAAAGTTTGCTGAGGAAATAGAGCGCGTCAGTCTAGCAGTTGGGGAAGAAGGCAAAGTTCCTAAACGAACAGCAAACCAAGAATTTAAAGGTTCTTGGGTGAGCAGTATTGACGCGGTAAACACGACGCTAAACAGCTTGGTTGCGCCGACTATTGATATGGCAAAAGTTCTTCATGCTGTGGCTAAAGGTGATTTGTCGGAGAAGTTTAGCTTGGAATTTGAAGGTAAGCCGATTAAAGGATTGTTCCGCCGGATTGGGACGACTCTTAACAAAATGGTAGACCAATTAAATAATTTTAGTTTCGAGGTGAGTCGCGTAGCCCGTGAAGTTGGCAGCGAAGGTAAATTGGGAGCGCAAGCAAAAGTTCAAGGGGCTTCTGGTATTTGGAGAGAACTTACTGAAAATGTCAATTTGATGGCAGAAAATCTGACGAATCAAGTGCGAAATATTTCTAAGGTTGCAATTGCAATTAGTGTCGGTGATTTGCATGAGAAGATTACTGTTGAAGCTGAAGGCGAGATTTTGCAACTGAAAGATACTCTCAATCAAATGGTTGATAGTCTTAACGATTTTGCTTCTGAGGTAACGCGGGTAGCAAAGGAGGTGGGAACTCAGGGTAAATTGGGCGGTCAAGCAGAAATACACGGTGTGGCTGGTGTTTGGAAAGATTTAACACAAAATGTTAATCTGATGGCGAGCAATCTTACCAGTCAGGTACGCAATATTGCTGAAGTAACTACGGCGGTGGCTAATGGTGATTTGTCGAAGAAAATTACTGTGGAAGCTCAAGGGGAAATTCTGGATCTGAAGAATACGATCAACCAAATGACCGATCAACTCAATGAGTTTGCTTTGGAAGTGACGCGAGTTGCTCAAGAAGTAGGCGTTGAGGGTAAACTGGGAGGTCAAGCTACGGTGGCAGATTTGTCTGGTACTTGGCTGAGTTTGGCTAGTAATGTAAATAGTATGGCTGGTCATTTGACGGCACAAGTTCGTAATATTGCGGAAGTTTCTACGGCGGTGGCTCAGGGGGATTTGTCGAAGAAAATCACTGTTGATGCTCAAGGAGAAATTCTGGAACTGAAAGATACTTTGAATACAATGGTGGATCAGCTTAATACTTTTGCAGATGAAGTAACGAAGCTGGCTAAGGAAGTTGTTTCTGGACAGTTGGGGGGACAGGCGACCGTACCAAATATTAATGGTACTTGGAAGGATTTGACGGATAATGTTAATGTTATGGCGGCTAATTTGACTGCTCAGGTACAACAGATTGCTGAAGTGGCGATCGCAGTTAGCAGTGCTTCGGAGGAATTGATTGGGGAAAGCCAAAGTATGGGGGCGGTGGCTGAGGAAACTTCGGCTCAAGCGGGTACGGTATCTGCGGCGGCGGATTTAGTTAATACTAATACTCAGTCGGTGGCGACGGGGATTGAGGAGATGAATGTAAGTATTAAGGAAATTGCTAAGAATGCTGCGGAAGCTGCGATGGTTGCTCATTCGGCGGTGAACATGGCTCAAAGTACGAATCAAACTATTACTAAACTTGGTATTAGTAGCGCAGAAATTGGTAATGTTGTTAAGGTGATTACTTCGATCGCCCAACAGACTAATTTGCTGGCTTTGAATGCTACGATTGAGGCGGCGCGGGCTGGGGAAGCGGGTAAGGGTTTTGCGGTGGTGGCGAATGAGGTGAAGGAGTTGGCGAAGCAAACCGCGGCGGCGACTGAGGATATCAGTAAGAAGGTTGAGGCTATTCAAGCTGATACTAAAAGTTCCGTGCAGGCGATCGCCCAAATTACTTCTATTATTAACCAAATCAGCGATTTCCAAACCACGATCGCCAGTGCAGTAGAGGAACAAACGGCTACAACTACCGAAATTGCGCGCAATGTCAACCAAGTTGCGATCGGTTCCTCGGAAATTGCCCGCAATATTACCAGCGTCGCCGATGCAGCCGGAAGTACAGCCACCAGTGCTAGCAATACTCAAAATTCTGCGATGGAATTATCAAAAACTGCCGCTCAATTGCAAGAACTTGTCAATCAATTTAAGTATTGATTTGGATAATTGGTAATGGGGAATTGCTAATCAGGTAAGGTAAGGTAAGGTGCGCCACAAGCACCCTACATAGAATGCAAAAAGTAGTTTTATGCGCTACTTATAGCCGTAAGGTGCGCATTGCGCACCCTAGATAATTAAGTTTTGCCTCCAGAAAGCTGGAAATCTATAAATTACAATTACAATTAAGTCAAATGAAAACCTACTCAAAACCAATTTCATTAATTCTAATTGGAGGCTTTTCGGATACCGAAAATCATAAATTACGCGCAACTTTAAAAGCAGACGAATATGTATTTGCCACAGCTACCGATTTATATAATTGCTTAGATATCGCTGAGTGCCACCATCCCAAAGTTGCGATCCTAGACTTTGCAGCGATAGAACACAATTATTTGGCAATTATCCAATTTTTGCAGTTGTTACAAATACCGACGATTATTCTCAGCGACAACGTAGCAAAGAATATGATTCAATATTTGTCGCTGGCAGGAATTTTTGCAACTTTTCCCAAAACAAACAATGAATTAGATTTACCAAGTGCCGTGGCAATTGCTGCCTATCCAACTGGCAATCATAGCAATGATTGCGATGCTAAAATACGGAATTTTAATTTAGATAAGCTGGACACAGGAAAACAGAATAAGTTACAGGATGTGGTAAACAAAGCAATGAACACAGCGGTTGCTCAGATGAGCGAAATGATCGCGTGTCAGGTTGAATTTGAAATGCCTTCAGCTCAAGCATTGTCGCCACTATTTTTACAAAAAAAACTGATTCAATCCTTGGGTAAAAACTTAGTAGCTGTAGCGCAGATAGATTTTACTGGGGATTTATTCGGTTCGGCTCAGATGCTGTTTTCCCGCGATGCTGCCGATGCTCTTATTTTAGCTCTCAATGGCAGTGGAGATGTCACGAGCGATGAATTCAAGCAAGAAAAAGCCGAAATAATGGGAGAAATTGGCAATTTAGCGATCGGTGGTATCGTGGGGACGTTTAGCAATACATTAAAATACGATATAGCTTATGTAGTTCCCCACTATGTAGAAGGTTCTGCGGAGCAAATATTTAGCGCTATGAACTTTAAAATGAGGTCAACTATTATAGTTTTTATGTCTCATTTTAAAATATTTGATGTTAATGTTGAAGGTGATTTAATTCTGTTTTTTCAGGCGAGATTGTTGCTAGATTTATTGTTTTAACTAAAAAAAATGTCCCAAATTAAAGTTTTAATTGTTGATGCTTCAGTAGTGCTGCGCCGATTGTTAACTAATGTACTCGATGGGGATGCAGCACTGGAAGTTGTGGGGACGGCACCTAATGGTAAAATTGCTTTAGCCAAGATTTCTCAGGTGAAGCCTGATTTGATTGTGCTGGATGTGGAAATGCCGGAAATGGAAGGTTGGGAGACGCTGGCTGCTATCCAAAAACAGCACAACCATATTCCTATAATTATCTTTACCGCGCTGACAGAGTTGGTGGCTGTTACTACTCTCAACGGTATGGGGCTGGGTGCTGCGCATTATGTGGCTAAGCCTCAAAATATGAAGGCAAATGAAGAGGCGCTAGAGTACATCCACAATCTATTAATCCCGAAGATTAAGGCTTTTTTAAATGGCAACCGGAGCCTAAAGTTGGATATCAAATCTTCTGAAAATAACAATATTTTAACCGCTCAGTTGCCAAATAAATCGCACTTTATTGCGTCTAATTTAGCGGTAAATATTCGCTCTCAAGTCGAAATTGTGGTGATTGGGGCTTCGACGGGTGGGCCAAATGCTTTGGAGACTGTTTTGCATGGTTTGCCGGCAAATTTTCCTGTACCAATTGTGATTGTGCAGCATATGCCACCGGTGTTTACGAAGCGTTTGGCCGATCGCCTGACCCAAAAGTGCAAAATTAGAGTGGAGGAAGCTGTGACGGGAGTTATTGTTGAGCCAGGAGTTGCTTGGATAGCGCCCGGTGATTACCACATTGTGTTGGAAAAACAGGGTTTTGGGGTGCGAATTCGCACGCATCAAGAGGCGCGAGAAAATTCTTGCCGCCCTGCGGTTGATGTGCTGTTTCGATCGACTGCTAAGATTTATGGTGCTGGGGTTTTGGGTGTGGTGTTGACTGGAATGGGGCAAGACGGGCTGCTGGGCTGTCAGAATATCGGGGAGGCTGGGGGTAAGATTATCGTTCAAGATGAGGCTAGCAGCGTTGTCTGGGGGATGCCGGGAAGTGTGGTTAATTCTGGTTTTGCCGATCGAGTGGTATCCTTACAAGACATGGCACGCGAAATTATCGATCGAGTCATTAGTCATTAGTCAGTTGGCAGTTGGCAGTTGGCAGTTGGCAGTTGGCAGTTGGCAGTTGGCA